>JAHRWD010000053.1 GCA_019090315.1 Pseudomonadales bacterium | reverse complement strand
TCGAATAGATATCATGGTGTGGTGGCGGTGAAATCAGCGTAACACCAGGCACTGAGTAACGTAATTTGGCGATCAATTCATTGACCTTGCCACCAGGCAGTTGGCCACCTTCACCGGGCTTGGCACCCTGAGCGATTTTGATCTGTATCACTTCTGCGTTAACCAGGTAGTGCGGTGTAACACCAAAACGACCAGACGCAACTTGTTTAATTTTTGATAGTTTTTCTGTACCGAAGCGTGCGGGATCTTCACCGCCCTCCCCTGAGTTTGGGCGTCCGCCCAGACGGTTCATGGCAGTGGCTAGCACTTCATGGGCTTCGGGTGAAAGTGCCCCCAGCGACATACCGGCAGAATCAAATCGTTTGATAATCGCTTCGATCGGCTCAACCTGGTCTAGCGGAATCGGTTTGACATCATCACTGAGTTTCAGCAGGTCGCGAATCGATGCAACTGGCCGTTGGTTGACACTATCCGCATAGGTACGGAATTTTTCATAATCTCCGGTTTGTACCGCTGCCTGCAGCTCATTGACTACATCGGGGTTAAAGGCGTGATATTCGCCACCATGAATAACTTTGTGCATGCCCCCAACAGCCAGCGGTTTACGCTCGGTCCATGCATTCTCGGCAAGTCGTCGTTGGTCATCTTCAATATTGGAGAAGCTCGCACCCTCAATCCTGCTGGTAGCACCGCGGAAGCATAGATTTACTACCTCAGAATCCAGGCCCACTATTTCGAATAGTTGAGCACCACGGTAGGAAGCCATGGTGGATATGCCCATCTTGGAAAGAATTTTCAGCAGCCCTTTATTGAGGCCTTTGCGGTAATTTTTGCGCGCTGTTCGTTTGTCGATAAGCAGGGTGCCGTTTTCGACCAGCGTATCGATGACGTCGTAGCTCAAATAGGGGTAGATCGCAGTAGCGCCAAACCCGAGCAGCACTGCAAACTGGTGTGCATCCCGAACCGAACCGGTTTCTACGATGATGTTGGCATCACAGCGTAGCCCCTTTTGAATCAATCGGTGGTGTACTGCGCCGGTCGCCATAAGTGCGTGCACGGTTAGACGATCCGGGCATATCTTTCTATCGGTCAGTACCAGCAGTGAATGTCCATCACGAACTGCCTGTTCTGCCTGGTCACAGATACTTTCTACCGCTTCTTTTAACGAAATTGTCGTTTCGTAATTGAGTTCAATAGTCTGGATTGAAAACTCGGGGCGATTGAG
Organism: Pseudomonadales bacterium; assembly: GCA_019090315.1. Taxonomy (GTDB): domain Bacteria; phylum Pseudomonadota; class Gammaproteobacteria; order Pseudomonadales; family JAHRWD01; genus JAHRWD01. The sequence continues at coordinate 6,753 of JAHRWD010000053.1, read as the reverse complement.
GTTTTTAAGCCGTGAGAATTTGGCTGTCGATAACACGGGGGCCGTAAGTACAATACGAGAAGCAATATCTGCAGTCTCAGCAAACAGATTTTTCTCGCTCCCCAGGTTTGTCTCAAGCGACATCACCACGCCTTCACGCAGCGAATCTATCGGGGGGTTGGTGACCTGCGCAAATTGCTGCCTGAAATAGTCGTATAAAGGGCGTTCCTGACGGGAAAGTACCGCCATCGGGATATCATCCCCCATGGAACCAGTCACTTCCTGGCCTGTTTCCGCCAACACCTTTAATACCAGATCGCGCTCCTCCAGAGAAACCTGAAATAGCTTCATACTGGCTTTGCGCAACGCAACATCAACCGGCACATCTTCAACTACATTTTCCGTCAAAGATGATTCAACGTGTATCAAGTTTTCCTTCAACCATCTCTTGTAGGGATGGGCAGATTTCAACAGCTGATTAATATCGCCGGTGTGCAATACCTTACCAGCGTGAATATCAACAGAAAGCATCTCACCAGGCCCTAACCGACCTTTGGCGACCACATTCTCTGGTTTGTAATCATTTACACCAATCTCGGAAGCAACGGTGATGCAACCATCATCGGTTATCACCCAACGCGCAGGCCGTAGGCCATTTCGATCAAGCACGCATACCGCATGAGTGCCATCGGTCATTACGACCCCGGCAGGACCATCCCATGCTTCCATCTGAAGTGCATTAAATTCGTAAAATGCCCGCAGTTCAGGATTGATCGTCTCATCATTTTGCCACGCAGGTGGAACCAGCATTCGTATCGCACGATATAGATCTACACCCCCGGCCAGTAGAAACTCCAGCATATTATCCATTGAGGAGGAATCAGATCCGGATTGATTCACCAGCGGTGTAATCTGATCCAGGTCTGGCAACTGCTCTGAATCAAGTTTTGCAGTACGGGCAACAGACCAGTTCCGGTTGCCCTGAATGGTGTTGATCTCACCATTATGAGCCAATAGACGAAATGGCTGGGCAAGGGGCCATCTTGGCTGCGTATTGGTAGAAAAACGCTGGTGGAACGTTACAATAGCGGTTTTCATACGCGGATCTTTGAGATCCAGATAAAATTCTGGCAAGTCCGCAGGCATGACTAGACCCTTATAGCAGACGACGCTCGAAGAAAGGCTCGGGATATAAAAATCCTCATCATCAGCCAGTGCCCGTTCTGCTTTACGCCCCGCCATAAAGAGTTTGACGTTGAGCGCTTGCTCAACCAGGTTGTCACCCTCTACAAAAACCTGCTCGATAGTTGGCAGGCTCGCCAAAGCGGTATCACCACAGGGTTCCGGGTTAACGGGTACAGTACGCCAGCCAACTACCTCTAACCCCTGAGCAGTAAACTCAGCTTCGAGAATATCACGAGCTTTTTGTGCTTTTTCGGGATCTCGGCTCAGAAAAATCATTCCGATGCCATACAAGTCTGCTAACGACCGTGCAAAAATCGCTTCCGCTTCAGCGCGCAGAAATGAATCAGGTTTGCGCATCAGCAAGCCACAGCCATCACCGGTCTTTCCATCCGCCGCAATACCGCCACGGTGGGTCATACAGGCCAATGACTGAATCGCCGTCTTAACTATATTGTGGCTCGGTACGCCTTCAATATGGGCAATTAGACCAAAACCACAATTGTCCCTGAACTCGTCGGGGTGATATAAACCGGCACCGGGCTGCTGCATGATGTGCAAACTTTCCTTTCAAATCAAAAAGATAGGACTCAAAACCGAAATGGACGGAATTTTGAGACGCAAAAATGGAGGGCCATTCTACACGGGTATCAACCCACGCTCAAATTAGCAGCCTGAAGTGACTGTTCAAATGATGATCCCTGCAGGCAGGGGCGAATTATTGCGCGGTTTTGGGTTATTTCATATGACTGCGGATACTGGACTGGATACCTTTTAGCGTACGAGGCCATGGCTTTTGGCGTTGCAGCGCGTTAGGCAATTTTTTGACCGTTTTTGATGCGGCGTTGGCATCAGCGTAAACCCCGGTAACGACCGTATACCACGCTCTGCCTTTAAACTGGCCACGGTAGTATCGAAGGTCAGAAAGCTGTGGGTATTTTTTGATAAAATCGCTGGCTTTATTCTCCTCATACGCCCCGTAGAGCTGCAAGGTATAGGTTTTCGGGTCTAGCTCCAACAACTGCCGTTCAAATTTTTGCAGCTGTGTTGCCTTTGGCTCTAACTTCTTGTTTGAAATCTCCGCAACGGCAATGGCATCAGGGTTCATCACTGCTTGCTCGGGCTCCATGAGCTCTTCTGGTGGTTGGTTTTCTACTACAACCTCAGCATTTTCGATCTTGTTTACAGTAGTGACTGACCCTGGAAGCGCCTTAGTTTTTCCTTCATCTCCCGATCCGGTGGTATGGGCATTTTCCTTTTGATCAGGCTGTGTTGGCTTTGCGTTTGAGGTTGTACTGAGCTCCGCCTGTGCTGTAGCCGGCCTGCCCATCTCTCGATCTATTTTTGGGACTTCCAACGTAACGGATACCGTCGGTTCAGTTGTTTCAACCTCCTTATCCGTCATCAACAGCGCAAACAGAATAGTCACAACAACGATGGAGAGTATTGCCAGGTGAAGGCGCGGAAATCCAAATACTGTTTTCTGCTTCATCGCTTCAGCGAACAGCGAAAAAAATTGCGGTGATCGTGGTTTTTCCTCTCGCGCATGAAGGAGGGTTTCGTCAAGATGAGCCTGGAAGGATTGAGGCTCTGGCACTTCAACTTCATCTGATTCAATCACGATCTCAAACAGATTCGGCAGTGTACTCCAAACAGGTTTAGCCAGGCCTTCGTTGTTATTTCCGACCAATACAAACTGAAACGATTCTTCCGCACCCTCCAGCTCCGATAACCTTTGCACATGAACAGAGGTCGATGCATCAAGGAGATCTGCATTGCGAATCAGCACTACAGATTTCCCTCGGTGTTGCTGAGCCAGTTGGAAATCATGCAACAAACCGCTCAATATGCCGATATCAGCGTTCTGATATGGTATCCCGAAACCAAGCGCTAACATCGATAGCATTTGCAGCGCATCTGTCAGGTCTGACAGCTCAATCGCACAGAGGTGATGCTGGTCATCTATGCACTGACGCTCAAGCTCATGCAACCAGTCAAATTTTAACTCCGAGATCGGGCCATCGACCACCAGAATAGAATGCCCGTAGTGGATCAGATGCATTGCCTGTCGCAATTGCTCGTCCGTCTTTTCCTGCCCTAAAAAATCATCCATAAGAAGGTCTGCAGGGTTCCGTATAAATTCTAGCGAGATTCAAATGCGGAAAATGTTTCATTCAGTAGCACTGGATCAATACCAGAACGAACGCACGCAACACCCAACGATTTGAGCAGCACCAGGCGAAGCTTGCCATCTAGTACTTTTTTATCCAATATCATTTTTTGCATAAAATCATCTGGGCTCATTGTAGAAGGCGGCTTAGTCGGCAGATCACATTTCGCCAACAGGCTTTTGATACGCTGAACATCCCCATGGCTCAGCCAACCCATTCTTCTCGATAGATCCGCCGCCATCATGGTACCCGCAGAGACCGCTTCACCATGCAACCAGTTGCCGTAGCCCTGACAGGCCTCAATTGCATGCCCAAACGTATGGCCAAGATTCAGGGTCGCACGCACCCCGGACTCTAATTCATCCTGCTCCACCACCTCAGCTTTGTTTTTACAGGAGCGATACACTGCTTCCGCTAAATACTCACTATCTCGAGCAAGTAACCGCTCAATATTACCTTCCAGCCACTCAAAAAAACCAGGGTCACGAATCAATCCATATTTGATCACTTCCGCCAGTCCCGCAGAAAGCTCTTTATCAGGAAGTGTATCAAGTGTATCGGTATCGATGATCACTGCATTAGGCTGATGGAAAGCACCGATCATATTCTTTCCCAACGGATGGTTCACACCGGTCTTTCCGCCGACGGATGAATCTACCTGTGCAAGTAACGTAGTCGGTACTTGAATAAAGGCAACTCCTCGCTGGTAGCAAGCGGCGGCGAAACCAGTCATGTCTCCAATAACCCCGCCGCCAAGCGCTATAAGGGTGGTTGTTCGATTGTGTCTTTCCTCTAACAGCTGGTCAAAAATCAACTCAACTGTTGCCATTTTTTTATGCTGCTCGCCATCGGCAAGTATTGATATGGAAATGCTATATCCGTCGAGAGCGGAAGTGAGTTTTTCCAGGTAAAGAGGAGCAATTGTATTGTTGGTGACAACCAATACCTGCTGACCTTTAATGTGCGGGGTGTAGAGGGCCGGTGTATCCAAAATACCCTGACCAATATAGATTGGATAGGATCGTTCACTAAAATCCACATTGAGTGTTTTCATTCGGTTTAAACGATTGCCTGAGGAAGTTAATTTATGGACTGCTAGCTCACCCGATATGGAGCGAAGGTGATTATCGGCTCATTGTAACGCAGCAAGGGATGAGATGGGATGGGACCAGGTCACAATCTTGTGTGCTGAACAAATTGGGGGGGGGAAGTCGGCTAGTCTTTCAACTCAACCGAGAAAAGCTAAGCAATAATGCCAGTTATATCTGCCTGTCTCTCGGTTGGCCATTTCGAAATATTGTGAGATAAGCGGGACACTCGGATTCGAGTGGTATTAGTGCTCTGGACTCGGCTGTCTACTATGTTGAAGTTCAGCAACAATCTGTTCCGTCACTGCCTTAGCGGTCTTGTTATCTGTATGAATGACAAAATCTGCGATTTCGCAATAGAGCGGATCCCGCTCCCGAAAAAGATCATCAAGGACTTGTCTGGGATTATCGTTCTGTAACAACGGGCGATTGCGATCCTTTTCGGTTCGCGCTGCCTGATGTTCTACCGACAACTTGAGATAAACAACCTCTCCTCGCATCCGGAGTTTTTCGCGATTTTCCGGTCGCAATACGGCTCCACCACCGGTAGCCAGAACAATCCCAGTACGATCAGTAAGCTCATCAATCACATCCATTTCACGTCGCCGAAAGCCTTCCTCCCCCTCGACATCAAAAATCCATGAAATATCAGCGCCGGTTCGATGCTCAATCTCGTGATCCGAGTCCTTGAACTCCAGGTTGAGCCGCTTCGCAAGCATTCGTCCAATTGTGCTCTTCCCTGCACCCATGGGTCCGACAAGAAATATACACTCCTTCATCGCTCCCATTTTGGACCTTATTTTTCCTCTACTAAACGCGGTGTAATAAAGATCAGTAGCTCCGTTTTCGCCGTTGCAACAGAGGTCTTTCTAAAAAACGCCCCTACATACGGGATATCGCCGAGAAAGGGGGTTTTTACAACGCTCTCCACATCCTCGGTACGGAACACACCACCCAAAACAACGGTTTCACCATTGTTCACCAGCACCTGCGTGGTGATCTCATTGGTATCAATAGTAGGTATCCCTTCGCTGGTTAATTCACCTACCGAATCCTGATTCACGACCAAATCCATGATAATTCGACCATCCGGAGTGATTTGCGGGGTAACGTCCAGAGACAACACCGCTTCTTTAAATGAAGTTGAAGTAGCTCCACTTGATGACGCCTCCTGATAAGGAATTTCAGTACCCGATGATATCCTGGCCTTTTGACGATCAGCAGTCATAAGCTTGGGTTGAGAGACCACTTCCCCATTCCCGGATTCTTCAAGCGCAGATAGTTCTGCCGACAGGGTCGCCGCAGCCCCGGTAAACCCCAGTCTAAACGTGGTTTGAGCCAACTTATTAACACCAAGATCGACGATCATATCATTTATATCTTTACCGCCCGCCGTGTACGTATCACCGCTGTTTTTGGTCTTGGTATAACTACCTCCCCATTTGATACCCAGCTCTTTACCATAGCTCGCATTGGCAATCACAATTCGCGCTTCTATAGATACCTGACGGACAGGGACATCAAGCACTTTGAGCAGGTCATGAACCTCAGCAAGTGATTGTGCCACATCCCGGATAATCAGAATATTGGTTCTACTATCAACAACGACACTTCCTCGATTTGATAAAACGCCATTTTTCCCCCCCAGCAGTTTTATAACCTCTTCAGCCTTTGCGTAGCGCACATCAACGTACTCGGTATAGAGAGGAGCCAGTGCTTTCAGCTGTTTGGATGTCTGTAGTTCAAGCTTTTCCCGAGCAGCAATTTCAGATGCCGGAGCCACCATCAGGACATTACCATCCTGGCGCTTATCAAGCCCCTTGGTTTTTAATATCAAATCCAGCGCCTGGTCCCAGGGAGTATTCTTGAGCCTTAGTGTAATCCGGCCCGATACGGTGTCACTAGCAACCAGGTTGAGGTCGGTAAAGTCTGCAATCAACTGCAGCACTGATCGAACCTCGATATCCTGAAAATTCAGCGATAATTTTTCGCCCACGTAAACAAGCAGACCAAGCCGTCGATTTGATACTTCTTCACCGATAACGGGCTTGACGGTGAGCGTAAATATATTATTGACCTGATAGGCCAGGTATTGATATTCACCCTTAGGTTTAACCCGAATGACAGGTTGTCCATCTTCGACGAGGGCATCAAGCGACACCACCGGAGTTGCAAAATCAGTTACATCAAGTGTGCGCTGGAGCTGCGCTGGTAGTTGAGCACCTGAAAATTTGATAAGTATATTACCGCCCAGCTCCTCGATGCCGCCGAAGGGACCTGTGCCGGCCAGGACCCGTCGCTGTGCGGAACCCGCGTCCTCCACGGCCAGGTCG
>JAHRWD010000052.1 GCA_019090315.1 Pseudomonadales bacterium | reverse complement strand
CGTTTTCTGCTTGTAAGCCTTTTTGTCCCTGGGTTACTTCCATTGTTACTTTTTGGCCTTCATAGAGAGTCTTACGACCGCTGCCATTGATGGCGCTATGATGAACAAAAACGTCCTTTCCGCCATCTTGCTCAATGAAACCAAAACCTTTTTCATCATTGAACCACTTAACGGTACCTTCGATTATATCTGACATATCTTTCTCACTCTTACACTTTAGGTATAGTGCCAGGAGATCCCGGCATTACATTTTATTTAATAGTAACCTTCAAAAATAAAGGTTAGCTCTTCGATCAGGGAAGCTATTCCGTTGGCAGAAACAAGTTACTGCCAGAAGTACTGGATTCGCATACATCAAACTTTAGGCGCAAACGGTCGGAAATCTCCATGTTCGGGCGGATCGAGATGATCATTCCGGATAGGTGATTTCTAGAATCGTTATTGCTTGCAGGGAGGACAAGCTGCTCGGTGAGCCCGAGTGCAAGATATCTCATTTCTGGTCTGGAGGGTGCGGTAGCTACTCTGTGTTTATATTACGCTGTCGTTAGGTAACGAAACAGCAAACGAACTATAACTCGGGTTTGATCGCTTGGCTAGGGAAATTGAAAATAAAACTTGCAGAAATGACAAATTATTTCTAGGAGCCTGTTGGGTTTAGGTGTTCGTAACGAGGGCAGATCCAGATTTAGTCATTTTTAGAGTTCTTTTGAGGAAAATACCCAAAACACTTCGTGGGGCAGGCTCTAGTGGTTCAATTTGACGATAAAGAGCTTTGAAAATGGCCAAATCTGGCTTTACCGCAGTAGGGCACTTAAATCCGACAGGCTCCTAGCAGGCGGTAAGTTCTTCGAGAAGCCAGCGTGGTTGCACGGAAAATGGTAGTCCTGTTGTCTCGCCCGCTTTCAGGCGTTGGCAGCCTGCGTAGGCGATCATCACACCATTGTCGGTGCAATATTCCGGGCGAGGATAGTACAGGCGAGCATTTTCTTCATCGACCATCGCACCTAGTTTTTCTCGTAGCGACAGGTTGGCGCTGACACCCCCAGCAATAATAAGTGATGAAATGCCGGTTTCTCGAATTGCACGACGACACTTGATCGCGAGCGTATCGACCACCGCTTGCTGGAAAGCGTGGGCAATGTCGGCCCGGGTCTGGTCGTCGAGACGGTTCTGCTCTCGTTCAGAGGCGATGGTGTTCAGGGTAAAGGTCTTAAGTCCGCTGAAGCTGAAGTCCAGCCCTGGGCGGTTGGTCATCGGGCGAGGGAACTTATATCGCCCTGCGTTTCCGCTGTTGGCCAGTTTGGCGATTTGGGGTCCGCCCGGATAGGGAAGCCCCAGCATTTTAGCGGCTTTGTCGAAGGCTTCTCCGGCTGCATCGTCGAGAGAATCCCCCAGTAGCCGATATTGGCCGATGCCCTGTACTTCTACAAGCTGGGTATGGCCACCGGAAACTAGTAGCGCAATAAATGGAAATTCCGGTGCCGGGTCTTCGATCATCGGGGCAAGCAGGTGGCCCTCCATATGGTGTATTCCCAATGCGGGAACGTTCCAGGCCATCGCCAGGGATCGCCCGATGGCTGCGCCTACCATCAATGAACCCATCAAGCCTGGGCCTTGAGTGTATGCAATACCATCGATAGCTTTGTCGGATTCAGCAATGACCTGTTTGATCAGCGGGATGGTTTTTCGGATGTGATCCCGGGATGCCAGTTCCGGGACAACGCCGCCGTATTCAACATGCAGGTCAATTTGGCTGAACAGCGCTTCTGATATCAGGCCCTCTTCGCTGTCGTAAATGGCCACCCCAGTTTCGTCACAGGATGTTTCGATTCCCAGTACTCTCATCGTATATTACTTATGTTAATCGCAGTTGAAGTGCTAGGAGCCTGGCCAAAATCAGCTTTTCCGCAGTAGGCTTTCTATTCTCGGACAGGCTCCTAGGCATCGGTGTTACCGGCTCAGGATGGGTAGATTCCACCTAGTATACGTGGTCCTGCTGCACCCGTAACCTCAGGTATATTACCGGCAAGGTGTTCTATGGTTTGTTTCGCAAGCCATGCGAATGCAGTGGCTTCGACCCAGAGTGGATCCAGCCCTGCTACCGCTGTGGTAGCAATCTTGTGATTCGGTAGTTTTGCTTTCAAGGTATTAAATAGATGCTGGTTGAGCGCGCCGCCACCGCAAACAAGTACTTCGCCCTTTTCGCAGGATCGATTGATATCTGTGGCAATTGATTGAGCCGTTAGCTCGAGTAATGTGGCCTGTATATTATGCGCTTCAATATCCGTAAAAGGGGCTAGCTGTGTATTCAGCCAGTTCAGATTAAATAGCTCACGACCAGTGCTTTTGGGGGGAGCTTTTAAAAAATAGTTATCGGACAGCATGCTTTCCAGCAGTTGACTGTTTACCCGACCGGATCTCGCCCAGTCGCCGTTGTGGTCGTATGCAACGCCCCTGGTTCGTTTGATCCAGCTATCCATCAGTGTGTTGCCGGGCCCGGTATCAAAACCGAATGTGGGCCTGGAGGAGTCGGAGGGCAGGACTGTAATGTTGGCAATACCACCGATGTTAAGTATCACTCTGTCGGTGGTGGTATCTCTGAAAACTCCCTGATGGAAGGCAGGCACCAATGGAGCGCCTTGGCCGCCAGACGCGATATCACGTCGCCGGAAATCAGCCACTGTGGTAATGCCGGTTAGCTCGGCAATCAGGTTTGGATCACCCAGTTGCAGGCTGTGGGGGCTATCGTGATCCGGGAAGTGTCGGATGGTTTGTCCGTGGCTGCCAATAGCACAAACCTGATTGGGCGGGATAGAGAGTTGCTGCAGCAACTGGTTTACGGCTGCAGCACTTAGTTTGGCAAATTGGTGATCCAGTTCCGCCCAGCTCAAAAGCTCGTTGGGTTGCGGTTGGGATGAGTACCCGCCTTCGCATAGGCGCAGGATTTTATCCCGCATTTCAGTCGTTAGAGTTGTATTAGTGGTGCCGAGGAGTCTGATTTGATCGCCAAAATCTACAGCAACACAATCCAGCGCATCCAGGCTGGTGCCAGACATAAGGCCGATAAAAATAGAGCTGTTAGTAGGCGGGACTGTATCGGTGCCCACTAGGGATTCAGGGCGAATGTGCTGGCGTTTTGTAGTTTGGCTAGCTGTGCTAGCACCGCGCTACTTTGTTTTTTAAAGTTTGATTTCTCGGATGCGGTAATTGGCAGCGCGTGGGGCAATTTAACCTTAAGAGGGTCTCGGTGTACGTTGTGTACCCTGAATTCGTAGTGGAGGTGAGGCCCGGTGGCGAGTCCACTGCTGCCAACATATCCAATAATTTGCCCTTGCTTAACCTTTTTGCCAGCTCGTATACCCCGGGAAAAGTGCTTCATATGTGCATACAGGGTGGTGTATTTAACTCGATGCTGGATCACAACCGTGTTCCCGTAGCCGCCTTTTTTGCCAGCGAATGTGATCTTGCCATCGCTGGTTGCTTTGATTGGTGTGCCATAGGAAGCAGCGTAGTCCACACCGTTATGGGCACGAATTTTATGCAGGATCGGATGTTTTCTGGCGCGGGTGAAACGTGAGCTGATGCGGGTAAAATCAACCGGGTAGCGCGTGAAGGCTTTCTTCAGACTTTTGCCTTCCGGGTTGTAGTAATTAGAGCGACCTTTGTTATCTGTATATAAAACAGCGAAATGCTCCTCACCGCGATTCACAAATCGTGCTGCCAGAATGCGCCCTTCACCGATCTTTTCACCGTCGAGATATTTCTCTTCATAGGTCAGGCTAAATTGATCACCAGCGCGGATGTCCTGAATGAAATCGATCTCCCAGGCAAAAATATCAGCGAGCTGCATCGTAATATTATCGGAGATCGCGGCTTTCTGGCTGGAGAGATAGAGCGATTGTTTGATCGTGCTTTCGCGGAACGTAATTTTTATTTCTGGTTTCCGGACCAGCTCGGAAAATTTGAATTGCTTATCCTGATACTGCCACAACTGAGTTACCAGGGTGCTTTTGTGGTATTTGAATTTGACGAGCTTATTGTCCGAGGAGCGAATTAGCTCAATCTGGTCTCCGGGTTTTATATATTTTAGGTCTGCAGCCTGTTTTCCTGAATTTGCAAATTTATACAGTTCCGAAGCGCTTAGTTGATTGCGCGAAAATATGCTGGAAAGGCTATCGCCTTTGCGAACGGTGATCTCTTCCCAATGTTCTGTGTTAGCTGGCTGCGGGAGAGCAGGTGTATCATCTGTTTCACCCGTTTGTTTCGTCAGCTCCAGGCTTGGCTTGAGCGTTAGTGATAAATTTTGGCGCTTGGCGGACAGCTGCTGGGAGGGCGACCAGAGGGAGGCAAAAGCCAGCGATAAAACGACGGCAACCGCAAGCGTCAGGTGGCGCCTGGGAAAGTGCTTTGCTCGGTGTAGTGAGTCAAGTCGCTTGTTCATGTATTCAGCTGTTTGAGGTTTTTGCCGGAAAGATATCCTGCTAGAACCGAAAATTATAGCAAAGTTGTAAAAAATCAAAAGTTTAGGCTTTGATGTGTTGGTAAATTATGCGTAAGAATTTGATCGGTATCAAATATATAGTCGGATATTTTCAGGTATGGGCGGAGTAGTAGATGCCGGATTGGAAGAAATGGGATCCATTGTCTGCGGCTGGGTGTATGACGATGAGTCAGGGGAGCATGAGCTGGGGATAGAGCCATTTACCCGTTGGGAAGAGATGTTGGATGGTTTTTATGTCTGTTGTGCACAAATAGCGATGGAGCTATTTGAAGAGGTACACGTATCCTAATATGATGGTTTGCTCATTATTTCCAATACTGTTGCTGGTTTCACAAAAATGAAAAAACTGGAAGTTGCAAAAACCATAGCGCTCAATGCCGAACTCTCGGCGGATCATGGCAGCGAAGTACTCAACTATATTCTCGATACAATCACCCTCGCCTTGAGCCGAGGCGATGTGGTTTCACTGCCTAATTTCGGCTCTTTTCAATTGAGTAACCGCAAGGCAAGAGTTGGCAGAAATCCGAAAACCGGCGAGCCACTGAATATTGCTGCATCAACGAGTGTCCGTTTTAAACCAGGTAAAGGGCTTAAAGAGGCCGTTGCAACTACTTTAATACCTAACACCAGGGAGAATGCCCGATGACACTTACCGGTAAGATTTTATGGGGAATGGGAGCAGGCCTTGTGCTGGGCGCACTCATTAAATGGATTGGGCAAACTGACCTGTTTCCCCCCGGTTTTTTCCAGATTATTGATACCTACCTTGTTAGCGGATTATTCCTGTTGGTGGGAAAAATATTCATTGCCTCTTTAAAGCTCCTGGTGGTTCCCCTGGTATTTGTATCACTGGTTTGTGGTGCCGGTAGCCTCGGTGATAGCTCCAAGTTAGGCAGCATCGGTCTTAAAACCATTGGCTTGTATCTGCTTACAACTGCGACGGCAATTATGCTTGCGGTTTTGGTGGCAAATCTGGTCGATCCCGGAGTTGGTATCAATATGGCTGAAGGCGGGTCATTTGTGGCTAAGGAGTCGCCACCCTTTATCAATGTGCTTATCAATATATTCCCCTCCAATCCGATCAGAGCCATGGCCGAGGGCAATATGCTTCAAGTTATTGTATTCGCAATACTGCTCGGAGTAGCCGTAGCGCGCAGTGGTGAACCGGGTGCCCGAATCATTCAGTTCTTCACCGACTTCAATGAAGTGATCATGACCCTGGTGACTATGTTGATGAGACTGGCGCCCTATGGCGTGTTTTGTTTGATGGTGCAGTTGTTCGCCAAACAGGGAATAGGGGTAATCGGCGACCTTGCATTGTATTTTTTCACCGTAATTTTTGTGCTGTTGTTACACGGTTTTGGAACCTACGCGATTCTCCTGAAATTCGTTGGGCGGTTAAGCCCGATAGATTTTTACAGGAAAATGCGCGCAACCATGTTGTTTGCATTTAGCACAGCCTCAAGTAATGCCACCATCCCGGTAACCTTGCGAACCGTTGAATACCGCCTGGGGGTCAAGAACTCGATCGCTTCCTTCACTGTGCCGCTGGGTGCCACCATCAATATGGACGGCACGGCGATCATGCAGGGCGTTGCCACCGTGTTTATCGCCCAGGCGTTCAATATCGATATCAGTTTGACGGGTTACCTAATGGTTATCGTAACCGCCACCCTCGCTTCAATCGGTACTGCCGGAGTCCCGGGCGTGGGGTTAATTACTCTGGCGATGGTGCTGCAGCAGGTGGGTCTTCCTGTCGAAGGAATAGCGCTGATTATCGGTGTTGATCGATTGTTGGATATGGTGCGTACCGCAGTGAACGTTACTGGCGATTCCACCGTTTCCTGTCTGGTCGCAAAAAGTGAAGGAGAGTTTTATCACGATATCTTCGACGATTGTGATGCCGGGGAGGTGGTTTCCGAGCATTCATAGCTTCCTGCGAATTGGTTTAGGTCTATAATGCCTTTGCAACCGCCCATTGAAGTGGGTAGAATACCTCGCCCTGATCTAGCGTAACCGGGTTTAATTGATGCAGGTGCGCTTACAGATTGGTACTTATTACTCCTCGACGGATTGCAGACGATCCTCGAAGAACGATTTTCAGACAAGTCAGGCCATTAGGAACAACGAATGCCAGAAGTTAAAATTAGAGAAAACGAGCAGTTTGATTTTGCACTACGTCGCTTCAAGCGCGCATGCGAAAAAGCCGGTGTACTCGCCGAAGTAAGACGTCGTGAATTCTACGAGAAACCTACTTCAGTACGTAAGCGTAAAGCGGCGGCTGCGGTTAAGCGTAACGCTAAAAAAGTTTCTCGCGAAAGCAGACGAACCAAACGCCTGTACTAGACGTATAGTGCGGGACGTTTGATCCCAGCGCAGCTTATTGAGTTGCGCGATACAGTTTGAGCAGTAATTTATTTGCCCTTTTCGAAGGGCTTTTTTGTTGTTAAAAATCTAACGAAAAGCATAAGAAGGTTACGATATGGCTTCAGCTATCAAAGATCAGCTTACCGAATCGATGAAAGATGCGATGCGCGCAAAAGATAAGCCGCGCCTTGGCGTTATCCGGTTAGCGCTTTCCGAGTTGAAGCGTGTTGAGGTAGATGAACGCATTGAGCTTGAAGATGAGCGGGTGCTGGTGATTCTCGACAAAATGCTCAAACAACGAAAAGACTCTTTTACCCAGTTTACCGATGCCGGAAGAATCGATCTTGCGGATCAGGAAGCATTTGAAATAATCGTGCTAAAGGATTTTATGCCCGCATCACTCAGTGAAGAAGAGATCGTTAAGCTGATTGATGACGCAATCCAGCAAACCGGAGCCGCATCCATGAAAGAAATGGGTAAAGTCATGGGTATTCTAAAGCCCCAAATGCAAGGCCGTGCCGATATGGCAGAGGTCAGCAAAGTGATCAAATCCCGCCTTAGCTAGATTCCATTATTGGCGGCTGTGCGGGTTGTTCGACCCGCACTTACGCATCGCAAAATACCCGTCAGGAATATGCTGTAATATAACCAAATGGCAGGCCTGATTCCCCAAAGCTTTATCGAAGATCTACTCACCCGAGTGGATATTGTTGAGGTCATCGATAGTCGTACGCCTCTTAAACGGGCGGGTAAAAACTACACCGGTCTGTGCCCATTTCATCAGGAAAAAACACCCTCGTTTTCCGTCTCGCCCGACAAACAGTTCTATCACTGCTTTGGTTGTGGTGCCGGTGGCAATGCCATCAGTTTTTTGATGGATTACGACAGCCTTGAATTTGTCGAGGTGATTGAACAGCTCGCATCCCAGGCCGGGTTGGTAGTACCCCAGGGAAACCAACGGGATGACCAAAAGACCAAACAACGGGCAACCATTTACGATCTGTTACAAAAAGTAGACGAGTACTATCAGGAGCAGCTGCGCAGTCACAATGAAGCGGAAGCCGCCAAGCAATATCTCAAAGCTCGCGGGCTATCAGGGCAGCTCGCCAAACAGTTCGGGCTGGGTTTTGCGCCTCCGGGCTGGCAAAACCTGCTGCACCGTTTCCCCGAAGAAGAGCAGCGCAAAATGCTGCATCAATGCGGGCTACTGGTAGATAAAGAAGATGGCGGCCGATACGACCGCTTTCGCCATCGCATCACCTTCCCGATTCGTGATCAACGCGGCAGAGCGATCGCCTTTGGTGGCCGAGTCATGGGTGACGACAAACCCAAATACATCAACTCACCCGAATCCCCCGTGTTTCATAAAAGCCAGGAGCTGTACGGGCTGTTTGAAGCGCGGAAATCCAATCGTGACCTCAAGCGTATCATCGTAGTCGAAGGCTACATGGACGTCATTATGCTGGCTCAGCATGGCTTTACCGAAACAGTGGCAACCCTCGGTACCGCCATCAACACCTCTCATCTCGAAAGAGTATTCCGCAACTGCTCCGAAGTGATCTTCTGCTTTGATGGTGACAGAGCAGGTAAGGCAGCGGCCTGGCGCGCACTCGAAGCAGCCAGCCCCATAATGACCGATGGTCGTCGCGCGAAATTCCTGATGTTACCCGAAGGCGAAGACCCGGATAGCCTGGTACAAAAAGATGGCCCGGAACGATTCGGGCAACGACTACAGGAAGCGCAATCACTGTCGGATTATCTGTTCAGCCAGCTTATGCAAAATATCGATATGGATGGTCTGGATGGTCGTGCCCAACTGGCCGCCGAAGCCCGGCCATTGATACAAAAATTCCCCAGAGGCGTGTTCTACCAACTGATGGTCGATAAGCTCGCCGAACTGACCGGCATGAGCAAACCGGATATGGCCAGTTACCTCAATACTGGAAAAAAATCAGAACCGATGCGGCAACAGCCATCAAGACCACAGTCATCGAGATCACAGAATTCCGCGCAGCAGTCAGCTGGCCCCGGCTTTCAGAATAATCGCCCAGTCAGCAGGGCGCCGGTCAACAAAGGCTTCCGGCAACACCAACTTCCCTCGCTGGATTCCGCAACCATGCTGCTGCTACATAGCCCATCCCTGGCAAACGTAGCGCCAGACCTGAGTGGCCTTGATGCGGAAAATAATCCGGAACTAGCACTGTTGATTGAGCTGATCACTCGTTTTAAACAAGACCCGCAGATGAATATCGGTATTTTAATGAGTCACTGGCAGGGCACCCCGAAGGGCGCACGGGTAGTGCAGCTCGCCAGCCGGCAAACCCTGCTTGAAGAAGAGATGTTTGAACCGGAGTTTCTCGGTGCCATTCAACGGCTGCGGGAAAGTGAAGGGGAGGCACGCTTTAAAGCGCTGTCGCAAAGGCCACTGAAATCGCTTTCTGCTGAGGAAAAGGTAGAGCTTCGGGAGTGGTTAGCGCATCGTTCTTAACGCCCGCGTAAAGCGCGCGAGGTATGAGCGTCGCATTTGACGCGCTTGTTATGTTTAATTTCCACCGTACGACGTGATGAAATTATTCTCGTACATTGACTTATACTCAATTGAAAATTCAACTTTATCTCTTATCTTAAGTAATTCGTTAATATTTAATTCGTATTCGTCTTTAGAAACGGCAATAAAAGGAACGACCTGCCCTGCAGGGATCACCATATTCTTCTTTAATCCTGATATAACAACCCAGTCATGGTCGATACCAAGATTAGAAACAGCCGTTTTTACGCCTCCATAGCCTAAATCTGGCATAACGCTGTTATTAACCTTTATTTCAGCGCTAATAATTATCGCGGGGCCTAGCCCTACATTTTCAATTAGTATTCCAGATTCCTCATTTGTGGCTCCATAGGAGAACGAAGCTACCAGCAAAGGCTGCACTGAAAGCTCATTATGCTCTCTGGTTTGAAAGCCTCCCCACAACCCTACAGCCAAAGCAATTGCAGCAATTGACGTTGATGCTATTGCAATTACTGTTTCTGATTTAATTTTCATGCAATATTTTTAGCCTTCGTCTTTTTCACAGAGGGATTTAACCGTTTCCTGGAATTCTAAACATTTACCTCTATCATCAGATTCGAGGCAGTATTGACGGCATTTATCACTGCTTGGGTCTGAGCTGGACCCTCCACGAGCCCTTCCTTGAGAGTTCGTTGCACAGCCATGTAGCACTAGCACTGCAGAAATAATTAATAGGATTAGTCCAATACGCATAAGGTGACTCTATTCTTTTAATATTCGAGAAACATAACGCCGTTTTAGATTTATTTTCAATCTTCTTTCTTTTTGAACCTTGCTACAAAATGCCAGATAAGTGAAGCAAGTAAAGAAGCTAAAATACCAAGACTAAAGCTTATCCCTCTTTCAGCCCAAATACCTTCTTCTAGTTCGCGACGTTGTTGAAGGAATATTGCATCTACTGTTTTTTGATTGGCATTTACAATAGGCTCCAATTCAGATTTTTTGGTTTTCAGCCCTTTAAGCATAATTTTTGTAGCTTCTATTTCACCTTTCTTTGCAGTAATAAAATCGGATAAATCATTAAGGTTTTGTTCGGTATTTTCTAGTAGTTTTAGCTGCTGGGAATAGCTTTGTGTTTGCTCAAGTTTTTGCTTGCTAGCATTATCTAAAGCAGTGATTGAAACCCATAATCCAGCGATAGCAATAAATAGCGAAATCACTGTTGCAATTGATGTTGGCTTAGGTGCCTTTTTATAACTGCTTATCCAGAAGTCTACAAATATCTCTGAAAACATATCAAAACGGAATTGAAGCAGAGATTTAACTAACTTTATTGGTTGCTCGTACTCGTCCACAGGTGCTTCATGATAAATTTCAAAGTCACTGCTTACAACATTTGCTCCTGAGACATTTGAATCTGTCATATTTATAATGCCGATAGGGTATTCCCAGACTTCAAATTTTATTTCGATATCGTTATTACACTTTTGGCACTTGTGTTCAAATTCAGCAACATGTTGTATTTCTTCACCCATTTCCCGAGAAGAACCACATTCAGCATCGAAATTTAAATCATCGCTTTGTAAAAAATGTACCGCTCCACACGATGAACACTCATATGATGCTTTGCCTGTAATTCTGTCACTCATGTGAGAATGATGCTCCGTGTAAATTGGTGTTCCCCACAAAAAGTAGCCACCCAGCTTATGCGGCTAATGCCGCCTTCTCCTCGAACACTGCAGGACTAATCCCGCCATTCGCTG
>JAHRWD010000051.1 GCA_019090315.1 Pseudomonadales bacterium | reverse complement strand
TGCCGAAGAGAGGATTTGAACCTCCACGGGGTTACCCCCACTACCCCCTCAAGGTAGCGTGTCTACCAATTTCACCACTTCGGCATAATCTGAATATTAAAAAGCTAATCTACGACCGGTAGATCAGGGTTTTGCGAGGAATCCGCAGAGCCGTCATCAGTAATGGTACTCACGGGAGCTGTATCTGGAAGGTTTGGCATATCGAGAGAGTTCAGATCATTATCTCCCGATTGAACCGCCGAACTTTCAATTACCGCCGGCGCAACAATATCACTCGTGTTTGAGTCCATATTGCTCTTTGCTAGCATAGCCAGCCCAAAACTGGTGAGGAAAAACCCTGCAGCCAATACTGCTGTTACATGCGTCAGCAAACTACCACCGCCCTGGCTTCCAAACAGCGTTTGGGATGAGCCACTACCGAAGGATGCACCCATATCGGCACCTTTGCCCTGCTGCATCATAATCAATGCAATCAAAGCCAGCGCTATTACAATACTTACCACTAAAACTATGGTTTCCATAAACTGTCAATCCGCCACTCTACAAATTGCAAGAAAATCCTGCAGGTTAAGCGATGCGCCGCCAACCAAAAAACCGTTAATATCCTGCTGTGCAAAAAGTAGTTTTGCATTGTCAGGTTTTACACTTCCGCCGTACAAAAGCTGCACATTGTCCGCGATCTCGTTCACCTGACCTCTCAATGTATCTCGAAGCCAGCTATGTACTTCCTGGGCCTGCTCAGGCGTTGCTGTTTTGCCCGTACCGATAGCCCAAACTGGCTCATAGGCTATAACCGCCTGCTTCCATACTTCATCTGGAAGTTGAAATAGGGGTGCTAGCTGCTCAGCCAACACTTCAAAGGTTATACCTGCCTCACGCTGTTCGAGGCTCTCGCCAATACATAGTATTGGTACCATTTTATGGCGCTGAACTGCTTGAAACTTGTCTGCAATCTGCTGATTCGTTTCACCAAATAGAGCTCTTCTTTCGGAATGACCAACCAGCACGTAGTGGCAATCAAATTCAGCCAACATACCCGGTGATATTTCACCGGTATAGGCTCCTTCATCCTGAGCTCCAACATTTTGAGCGCCCAATCGAACAATCGAATTATTCCCAGAAGTCAGTATCTGGCAAACCTGTGGGAGATAGATAGAGGGTGGACAGAGCGCGATATCTGCACAAACAGATCTAGATAGATCCGCGAGCACCCCCCCAACAAGCTCCTCTGCAAAAATGCGTGAGCCGTTCATCTTCCAGTTTCCGGCAACTAGCGGCTTGACCATTCAAAACCCCAATCCTTGAAAATGGGCGCAAATGGTATACGACCTGTTTTAAGGTTACAAGACCTGTTTCAGGAAAGCGCGGTTCGCACGGTCTCTGCAAGTTCTTCCGCGTATGCATTTACCAGTGCGGTATCTTCGCCTTCGACCATCACTCGTATCAGTGGCTCGGTGCCCGACGGACGTAGCAGAACCCGACCTTTGCCATTAAATTCACGATCTATTCTCGCTACTTCCGAGACCAGCAATTCAGACTCACATAGAGTTTTGGCATTCACTTCAGCTCCAATCCGCACATTGATCATCAACTGTGGCAGCTTTCGAATATCACAGGTCAACTCTGCAAGGGTTTTCCCATCCAGTATCATCGCAGATACTACCTGCAGGGCAGAGACAATTCCGTCACCAGTAGTGGTCGCATCCAAACAGATAATATGACCCGAAGATTCACCACCCAACGACCAGCCCTGCGAGGCCAGATCAGCCATCACATACCGATCTCCAACATTTGCACGGCTAAAGGGGATATCAAGCCGTGCAAGAGCCTGCTCCATACCCAGGTTTGACATCAGAGTGCCAACCACACCACCTTTAAGACGGCCGCTTTGTTTTTGATCCGCAGCAATCACGTAGAGAATTTCGTCTCCATCAACAACTCTACCGGTATGATCAACCATCACCACGCGGTCACCGTCACCGTCAAATGCGATACCTATATCAGCACCCACTTCGAGCACTTTTTTCGCCAGGTTTTCCGGGTTTGTAGAGCCCGCATCCCGGTTTATATTCAGACCATCCGGCTCTATACCCAGGCTTATTACCGTTGCGCCTAACTCTTTGAACACGTTCGGCGCAATGTGGTACGTGGCACCATTTGCACAATCCAGCACAACTGTCATATCCGACAGATCAATAGAGGGGATGGTGCTTTTACAAAACTCAATGTATCGCCCCGCTGCATCGGTAATCCGATATGCCTTGCCAAGGTCGCTGGAATTCACCACTGTCATCTGGGTTTCTGACAGCGCCATCTGAGCCTCAATTTGGTGCTCGGTCTCATCATCAAGTTTTTCACCCTGTCCGGAAAAAAACTTGATGCCGTTATCCTGAAAAGCATTATGGGATGCGCTGATTACAATGCCGGCCTGCGCATGAAATGTACGAGTAAGATAAGCAATTCCTGGTGTAGGCATGGGACCCAGCAGACAAACATCGACTCCCGCTGACGAGAGGCCTGCTTCCAGGGCTGACTCGAACATATAACCAGAGATCCTCGTATCCTTCCCGATCAGTACTTTGCTGTTATTTCCACCGGAAAAAACCTTGCCCGCTGCCCAGCCTAACCTCAGCATAAATTCAGGCGTAATTGAACCAAGCCCAACTTCGCCACGTATGCCATCGGTACCAAAATATTTCTTGCTCAACTGATCTCTCCCGTTACTGCCAAATGGATTTTTATCATATCCCGTGTTGCGGCAACATCATGCACCCGCACAATATTTGCACCATTTTGAATAGTCAACATCGCCGCAGCAACACTACCAGATACTCTTTCATCTAACGGCCTTCCGGTCATCTGGCCGATCATCGCTTTACGGGATATACCAACCAAAATCGGCAGCCCCAGGGTTTTAAATTCTGCAAGGCCTGTTAATAGCTCAAGATTGTGTTTCAGGGTCTTCCCAAAACCAAAACCCGGATCGATCAGGATTTTCCGCTTATCGATTCCTGCCTCGATGGACTCTACGATACGAGCCTGGAAATAACCGATCACCTCAGAAACGATACTGTTATAGACAGGCTGATCCTGCATAGTATTGGGCTGACCCTGCATATGCATAATACACACAGGCAGACCACTTTCTGCGACAACAGCCAATGCCTCGGGTCTTGCCAGGCCACGCACATCATTAATCATGCCTGCTCCGAGGCCGGCTGATTCGGACATCAGTTTCGGTGAACTGGTATCAACCGAGATGATCGCATCAATTCGAGAGGCCAACAGCTCCACCAGAGGAGCCACACGCTCAATCTCTTGCTGCTCCGCAACCGGTACCGCTCCGGGGCGCGTAGATTCCCCGCCAAGATCAATAATAGTAGCGCCGTCCACCACCATCTGCTCTGCTGCGCGCAAGACCTGATCCGTATCAACGCTGCCATCACGGGTGATAAATTGCCCTCCATCGGAGAACGAATCCGTGGTTAGGTTGAGTATTCCCATGATCTGGGGCGTGCGCAGATCCAGCCATTTTCCGCTGCAATCAATGGAATCAATTTCCCCCATGAATCTGTCAGGCCTTGCTTGGACGATAAAAATTCATATCAGACACCCTGAGACCTCAGCATAACTACTGCGCCTGGCAATACAGCGTCGCTTGGTAGCGCCTACTTTTGGTAAAACCTGGCTCAAAATACCCAATACGTTTCACGGGGCAGGCTCTGCTCATTTACACCTGTACCAAAAGTAGGCATCACCAGAGGAACTGCGCTTTTTCACCATTTTTTGCCTTGTCTTACCTGCGCTCGCTACGTTATCCAGAGATCTCACCCTACCAGAAATAAAAACGCCCGGCGGTTAACTCATCGCCAGGCGCATACAAACAATTTTAGACCAGCTTAATGCTCGCCAGCGGTACCACCAATTTTGGGATCAGCTGAGCTTTTGTTCTCGGATTTTGTCTCAGCGGATTCTTGAACAGCGCCATCATCAGGCGTATCAGCTGAGTCATCACCACCCCATCCTTCAGGGTCACCGGGAGGCTTGTCATCCATAATATTGTCAATCTGCGTGGCGTCGATGGTTTCATACTTCATCAACGCATCAGCCATCGCGTGCAGCTGTTTAATATGATCATTGAGTGTTTGCTCGGCACGAGCATAGCAGTCATCTACTACCGCTCGAACCTCTTCATCAATCAGTTTTGCCGTTGCGCCAGAAAATGTTTTTGAGCTACTACCGGGCATGCCCATATAGGACTCACCTTCATTCTCTCCATAGAGCAGGGGCCCCAGCTTATCTGACAGACCCCAGCGGGTCACCATATTGCGCGCCATCTCGGTTGCCCGTTGAATGTCATTGGATGCACCGGTGGTTACGCCATCAGCACCGGAGATCAACTCTTCGGCAACACGACCACCAAACAGGCTACAGATCTGGCTCAGAATATGACGCTTGCTGTAGCTGTATCGATCTTCCTCGGGCAAAAACATGGTCACGCCAAGTGCTCGTCCACGGGGAATGATACTTACTTTATAGACCGGATCATGCTCGGGCATGAGTCGGCCAACAATCGCATGGCCAGCCTCATGGTAAGCAGTGTTGAGCTTTTCTTTCTCGGACATCACCATGGTTTTGCGCTCTGCGCCCATCACGATTTTGTCTTTGGCGAGTTCGAAATGCTCCATACTCACAGAACGTTTACTTTTTCGTGCCGCAAACAATGCGGCCTCATTTGCCAGGTTCGCCAGATCTGCTCCGGAAAAACCCGGTGTACCCCTGGCGATAATGGCTGGATTCACGTCATCATCAACAGGAATTTTGCGCATATGCACTTTCAGAATCTGCTCGCGGCCGCGAATATCAGGCAATCCAACCACTACCTGACGATCAAATCGTCCAGGCCTTAACAATGCCGCATCTAGCACGTCAGGCCGGTTAGTTGCCGCAATCACGATGACGCCGTCGTTGCCTTCGAAGCCATCCATCTCAACCAGTAGCTGGTTAAGTGTCTGCTCTCGTTCGTCATGACCACCACCCATACCGGAGCCACGATGACGGCCAACCGCATCAATTTCATCAATAAAAATAATACAGGGAGAGCGTTTTTTGGCCTGCTCGAACATGTCCCGCACCCGGGATGCGCCGACACCTACAAACATCTCTACAAAATCAGAACCCGAGATCGAAAAGAACGGCACTTCTGCTTCGCCCGCAATTGCACGAGCCAGCAAGGTTTTACCGGTACCGGGCTGCCCCACCATCAGGATTCCACGTGGAATACGCCCGCCCAGACGCTGGAACTTACCAGGGTCTTTGAGGAAATCGACCAGTTCCTGGACATCTTCCTTCGCCTCATCAACACCGGCAACATCAGCAAAGGTCGTTTTGATTTGATCTTCACTCAGAAGCTTGGCTTTGCTCTTGCCGAAACTCATTGGGCCGGAGCGACCACCGCCCGCACCACCCTGCATTTGACGCATAAAAAACATAAACACAGCGATAATAATCAGGATCGGAAATGCAGCCAACAATAGCTGGGTCCATATACTCTGGGATTCAGGCTCTTTACCTTCGACGATAACGCCCTGCTGTAGCAGGTCATCCATCAAACCAAGATCTGGCACGTTGGGCCTGATGGTTTCAAAGGTGTCTCCGGATTTGCGCTGGCCAATGATGGTATAACCATCCCCTCGCACTGCCACGTGCTGAATTTGGCCACTCTGGACCTCCTCAACAAATTCAGAATAGGTGAGCCGCTCGGCCTTTGGTTTGGTGCTAAAGTTGTTAAATACAGTCAGCAGCACCGCCGCAATCACCAACCAGAGAACCAGATTTTTTGCCATATCATTCATGGGGCTCACCCAACCAAATTAACTATTTGCGGTGTATACACCACCCCTTTGGCAAACCAAGGAGACAAAATACCACCAAAAATTCATTCAGCTTTTTAGAGTTGTGCTGTTAACTTATACAGTCGGCATGCCATGTAAATACCCGCATCACCGCTTGATCTCAGCTGAAGTATAACAACTGAAGTCAGGAAGCGTATTCTATCCCCTGTAGCCAGTACCGAGAAGGTACATTTCACGGGATTTAGGCCGGGATGCTTTTGGTTTTCGAGTCGAAACCTTACTGAATACGACTCTCATGTCTCGCAAAAATTGATCAAAGCCCTCACCCTGAAACACTTTGACAAGGAACGCGCCGCCAGGGGCCAGCAACCGATCACAAAGATCCAGCCCCAATTCTGCCAAGTAAATACTACGTGCGGTATCGGCACTTTTGATCCCACTGATATTGGGGGCGATATCCGAAACTACAAGGTCCGCTCTGGAATTTTCGAATAACGCCAATATCGCATCCAGTACATCATCTTCGGTAAAATCACCCTGGATAAATTCAACCCCCGCAACTGGGTCCATCGGCAGTATATCTACAGCCACTATCCTCCCTTTCATGCCAACAGTGTCGGCCAGAACCTGACACCAGCTCCCGGGGGCTGAGCCGAGATCAATAACCGACATACCAGGCTTGATAAGCTTGTCTCGAGCCTGAATTTCAAGCAGCTTGTAGCTCGCCCGGGAACGATACCCGTCACGCTGCGCTTGCTGGACATAGTGATCGGTCAGATGTCGCTGCATCCAGCCAGAGCTTGACTTAGATTTGGACATACAGATTAACCTCCTGAATGAGGAAACGGCTGGTACCGTTTGAGTGTAGAGTGTTGGGCAACTGAAGCAGCTGTATCCGAAAGGGTACTGCGAGAGGGGGTGTTGACGGGTGAACCTGTTTCACCCCGCAGCCCAAACGGGCTGCAAAGATGTAACATTTGGCAATGCTATTTGATTTTGTGCTCTTTATACATCACGTGCTTGCGAACAACCGGATCAAATTTTTTGATCTCAAATTTTTCCGACATAGTTCGTTTATTTTTAGTTGTAGTGTAAAAGTGCCCAGTTCCGGCGCTTGATACCAACTTAATTTTATCTCTCATCAGTTCTTCTCCTGAACCTAAACTTTTTCGCCGCGACCACGAACTTGCTTGAGCACGTCATCGATTCCTAATTTATCAATAACTCGCATCCCTTTAGAGGAGACACGAAGTCTGACATAGCGATTTTCCGACTCAACCCAGAATCGATGATAGTGTAAATTTGGAGAAAAGCGTCGACGGGTCTTATTGCGTGCATGTGACACATTATTACCTGTAACAGGCTTCTTTCCCGTGACCTGACAAACTCTGGACATGATCGAAACAACCTCAAAGGATATGTAAAATTTTACTAGTCGAACCGTTTATCGCTAGCAGCCAATTAGACTGCGTCGAGCGACCCGACAAAAGTGGGGGCGATTTATACCAGAATCACCAATTTATAGCAACTATTGCTGTAATTATTCGCAATAAAAAAGCGGCCTCACAGCCGCTTTTTTATGATCTACATGTAGCTTACCAGCCTGTCACTTTAGCTATCGCATTACCGATCTCGGCAAGGCTGCGCACCGTAGTCACGCCGGCAGCCTCAAGCGCGGTAAATTTCTCCGCCGCTGTACCCTTACCACCGGCAATAATAGCGCCAGCATGGCCCATACGCTTGCCAGCAGGTGCGGTTACACCAGCAATATAAGAAACGACAGGCTTGGTTACGTTTGATTTAATAAATTCCGCAGCCTCTTCTTCTGCAGAACCGCCGATCTCACCCACCATCACAATGGCTTCAGTTTGATCGTCTTTTTCAAACAGCTCGAGAATATCGATAAAGTTACTGCCAGGGATTGGATCACCGCCAATACCTACACAGCTGCTCTGGCCAAAACCGAGGTCTGTTGTTTGCTTGACCGCTTCGTAGGTCAAGGTACCTGAACGGGACACGATGCCTACTTTGCCTTCCAGGTGAATGTCACCAGGCATAATGCCAATTTTACATTTGCCCGGGGTAATTACTCCGGGGCAGTTAGGGCCAACCAGACGCACGCCCAGTGAATCACAGGCCACTTTGATCTCGAGCATATCGAGGGTAGGGATGCCTTCGGTAATACAAACTATCAGGGATACACCTGAGTTCGCCGCTTCCAGTACAGAATCCTTACAGAAAGGCGCGGGTACGTAGATAACCGACGCATCAGCACCGGTCTGATCAACTGCTTCACGTACAGTATTAAATACAGGTAGATCGAGGTGAGTTTGACCGCCTTTTCCGGGGGTTACTCCACCAACCATTTTAGTGCCGTAGGCAATGGCCTGCTCCGAGTGCTGAGTGCCCTGGGAACCAGTAAAACCCTGACAGATTACCTTGGTGTTTTCATCAATTAATATGCTCATTTTGCGTCTCCAGCTGCATTTACCACTTTTTCTGCTGCATCCGTCAGGCTGTCCGCCGCGAGAATATTTAACCCGCTCTCAAGCAGTAAAGCAGAACCTTCTTTTGATCGATTTCCTTCCAGCCGTACCACTACCGGTACACTCACACCCACCTCATTTACTGCGCCAATAATGCCTTCGGCGATCAAATCACAACGTACAATGCCGCCAAAAATATTCACTAGCACAGCTTCGACGTTTTCATCGGACAGAATCAGCTTAAATGCTTCTGTTACTTTTTCTTTGGTCGCGCCACCACCCACATCAAGGAAGTTGGCAGGGTTACCACCGTGAATCTTGATGATATCCATGGTGCCCATGGCAAGGCCCGCACCATTCACCATGCAACCGATATTGCCATCGAGAGGTACGTAGTTAAGGTCCCATTTAGCCGCTTCGAGTTCTCGCGCATCTTCCTGGGTAACATCTTCCATCGCCTTCAGTTCTGGCTGACGGTAGATGGCGTTGCTATCGATATTAATTTTTCCATCAAGGCAGTGCAGGTTACCTTCGCCGGTAATTACCAGCGGGTTGATTTCCAGTAGTGCCAGGTCGCACTCAACAAATAGCTTTGCCAGGCCCATAAACAGGTGCGTAAACTGTTTTACCTGAGCCATATTCAGGCCCAGCTGGAATGCGAGATCACGTCCCTGGTAAGGCTGAGGGCCTGCCAGCGGATCGATAGTTGCACGCAGGATTTTCTCTGGTGTATTTTCGGCTACTGTCTCGATTTCGACGCCACCCTCGGTGGAAGCCATAAATACGACTCGTCGTGAGGAGCGATCAATGACCGCACCCAGATAGAGCTCCTGAGCAATATCGGTACACTCTTCGATCAAAATTTTATTCACCGGCTGGCCACCGGCATCGGTTTGATAGGTGACTAAATTCTTACCCAGCCACTGCCTGGCAAACTCGCCAATCTCCTCTTTGGTGTCAACCAGCTTAACCCCACCGGCTTTTCCGCGGCCACCTGCATGAACCTGAACTTTTACGACCCAGCGATCTCCTGGCACCTGATCGGCTGCCGCTATCGCCTCTTCAACGGTTTCTGCCACCACACCATTAGAGGTTGGCAATCCATATTTGGCAAATAGCTGCTTTGCCTGGTATTCGTGTAAGTTCATAAGTACGTTCCCTTATCCCGGTAAAAGTTTCAAATTAATATTTAGTCACTGACTATCAGGTATCGACTACTTTTTTTTGCGCTTGTTGGCCATATGAATCGCGTTGCCATCAACCGCCAGAGCGGCTTCATGAATAGCTTCAGATAGCGTCGGATGTGCAAACACGGTGAGCGCTAAATCCTCTGCGCTTGAACCAAATTCAAGTGCAATCACTGCCTGCGCAATAAGCTCAGACGCCTGCGGGCCAATGATATGAACACCAAGAATTCTGTCGCTGGCCTCATCGGCGATGATTCGAACAAACCCTTCGGATTCACCCGCTGCCAGTGCACGACCTATTGCGGCAAAAGGAAACTGACCTACTTTATAGGCTTCGCCGGTTGCTTTTACCTGCTCCTCAGTCTTGCCTACCCAGGCAAGCTCCGGATGGGTATAAATCACCGACGGTATCGTTTCAAAATTAACCTGGGTTTTATGGCCACAAATTCGCTCCGCGACCATGATTCCCTCTTCCGAACCTTTATGTGCCAGCATCGGGCCACGAACCATGTCACCAACGGCATAGACACCGGGTACATCCGTCGCACAGAAATCGTTGACAAAAATAGAACCGCGTTCATCCAGATTGATGCCGGAATCCGGCGATACCAAACCTTCGGTCGAAGGCGTTCGGCCAACTGCAACAATAAGTTTATCAACTACAAGCTCCTGATCACCAGAGGCATCCTGATAGCTGACAACCACCTCGTTACCCTTCACTTCTGTACCCATCACTCGAGCGCCGAGGCGGATATCCAGCCCCTGGCGGGACATAATTTTGTTGGCTTCTTTTGCCATTCGCTGATCGGCCATCGGTAAAAATCGATCCTGCGCTTCAAGAATCACCACCTCGGAACCCAGGTAGTTCCAGACGCTACCCAGTTCCAGCCCGATAACCCCGGCACCAATCACTCCTAGCCGCTTGGGCGTTTCCTGGAATGCCAATGCGCCGGTAGAATCAACAATAAAACCTTCGGTTAACGGTGCTGGCGGGATCTCTACGGATCTGGATCCAGCCGCTAGAATAACGTTGTCTGCTTCGTATTCGGTGACATTGCCGCTGGCATCCGTCACTTCGACTTTCTTGCCCGCCAGCAGCTGACCACGGCCATGTATGCTAGTTACACCATTTGCCTTGAACAGCATGGCGACACCGCCTGTCAGATTGCTTACAATCTTGTCCTTGCGCGCCATCATCGCAGGCACGTCCATGGTTACATCACCGACGCCAATACCATGATCAGCAAGTTCCAGTTTGGTTTCATAAAATTTATGTGAAGATTCAAGCAATGCCTTGGAGGGGATACAACCCACATTTAAACAGGTTCCGCCGAGGGACGGCGCATCACTACCTTCCATCTCAACACAGGCAGTTTTCAGCCCAAGCTGAGCACATTTGATTGCCCCAACGTAACCCGCAGGCCCTGATCCAATCACAATTACATCAAACTTGTCTGACATGAGATTTTTCCTCAATGTGTTGCTAGATACAGCCTTGGCTGTATTGGGTTATGTCTTATTGAACTAGAACTGTTGAGCTAGACCTTCAGCAAGATTCTTGCTGGATCTTCAAGGAAGTCCTTGATGGTTACCAGAAACTGTACTGCGACCTTACCATCGATCATTCGGTGATCGTAAGAGAGTGCCAGATACATCATCGGCAAGACCACAATCTCGCCATCAACGACCATGGCTCGTTCCTGTATTTTGTGCATACCGAGGATAGCGGTCTGAGGTGGATTGAGAATGGGGGTCGACAATAGCGAGCCAAATACTCCTCCATTGGAGATGGTAAAGGTACCGCCCTGCATCTCCTCCATGGTGAGTTTGTTGTCCCGCGCTTTTTTACCGTATTCGTTGATCTTGGCTTCAATCTCTGCCATACCCATCAGGTGCGCGTCCCGTACTACGGGAACAACCAGACCACGTTCGGTTGAAACCGCTACGCCCATATCCTGGTAGCCGTGATATACCACATCACTACCATCAATCGAAGCATTGACCTCTGGGAAAAGCTTTAACGCTTCCACCGACGCCTGCACGAAAAACGACATAAACCCCAGACGAGTACCGTCGTGAGCTTTTTCAAACTGGGCTTTATATTTATTCCTCAACTTCATAATTGGCTCCATGTTGACCTCATTAAAGGTGGTCAACATGGCGGAATTTTGCTGTACCGAGACAAGCCGTTTAGCAATGCTCGATCGCAATCGGGTCATCGGAACCCGGCGCTCAACACGGGCACCCGCTGGCGCGTCGATGGTTTCCTGCGGTGTCTCAACTGGTGCCGGAGGCTTGACAACCGGTGTCTCTGCAGCCGGAGTAGAGGGCCCTGCGGCTATAAACTTCTGCACATCCTCCTTGGTCAGCCTGCCGCCTTTTCCGGTCCCGGGGATCACAGATGCATCCAGACCTTTTTCATCGACTAGCTTACGGACGGCTGGACTCAGCGGCATCTCTGCCGCCACTGGTTCTGCACTCGCCGATGCGGCCGGCTCGGCTGCTCCAGCAGCTGCTTCGCCACCGACCGTAAACTGACCAATGACCTCGCCCGAAAGAACCGTATCACCGGCCTCTTTGAGAATTGATGATAAAACACCATCCGCTGGTGCAACCACCTCAAGTACCACTTTGTCGGTTTCTATATCAACCAGTAACTCATCACGAAGGACTGCTTCGCCTGGCTGCTTGTGCCAGGTTGCAATTTCGCCATCAGCGACTGATTCGGGGAAAACGGGTGTTTTAATTTCTGTAGGCATGGATTTTCCTTTTTTTAGCTATCCGGCAACAAACTACGTTCTACCAATATGATTTCAAAAATATTCAACTAATCAATATCAAGCGCTTCGGAGACCAGCTGATTTTGCTGCTCAACGTGAATCGAAAGGTATCCGGCCGCAGGCGCAGCAGAAGCATCGCGCCCAGCATATTTAAGCCGCATAGACGGATCCAGTTGCTCTACTATCTTCACCATATGATGCTGGCTGCTATACCAGGCACCCTGATTCATCGGCTCTTCCTGACACCAAACCACATCTTTGAGGTTTGGGTACTGCTGCATGAGCGCACGCAGTTCAATCAATGGAAATGGATATAACTGCTCAACCCGAATGATGGCAACGTTGTTTTGCTCATTCTCTCGACGCTTATCGATCAGATCGTAATAGACTTTTCCGCTACATAAAACGACCCGACGTACTTCTTCCTGCATGTCTGGCTCGAGCTCATCAGGGATCACAACCTGAAATGAACCCTCGGAAAGGTCTTCCAGTGTCGAAATTGCCTGTTTATGCCTGAGCAAACTTTTAGGCGACATGACGATCAACGGCTTACGCAGTGGTCGAATTACCTGCTGACGCAACAGATGGAATATTTGAGCAGGTGTTGTGGGCACACAAACGATGATATTTTTTTCAGCGCATAGCTGTAAATAGCGCTCTAATCTTGCGGATGAATGCTCGGGGCCCTGGCCTTCATATCCATGGGGCAACAACATAGTAAGGCCACAAACCCGACCCCATTTGTGCTCACCGCTGGTTATAAATTGATCAATAACCACCTGCGCTCCATTGGCAAAATCGCCGAATTGAGCTTCCCATATCACTAGTGCATTAGGTGTCGTCGTCGCATAACCGTATTCAAATGCCAGTACCGCTTCTTCGGAAAGGAAGGAGTCATACAGCTCAAATGGCGCTGCGTGATCACCCAATGAATCCAGAGGCACATAGGTCTCGCCATTTTGTTGATTATGCAGTGCAGCATGGCGGTGAGAGAAGGTACCGCGACCGACGTCCTGGCCAATCAGACGCACTCGCGTGCCTTGATCAACCAGAGTGGCATATGCCAGCGTTTCAGCAAAACCCCAGTTAATGGGTAACGCACCCGCTGCCATTTTTATACGATCATCAATGATTTTCGATACTTGTGCCTGCAGCACAATACCATCGGGGATATCGGTCAGTTTGCCAACAAGATCATGAATGACCTTTGCACCTACACCGGTCTCAATGGTCTTTCCCCAATGTTCATGACCGATGTAAGGCGTCCAGTCAACCATTGCCTTCATGATTGGCTCGGTTACCAGACTCTTTACCACATGCTGGCCCCGATCGAGATTATCGCGGTATTCATTGACCAACTGGTCTCGCTGCTCAATAGAGATAGTCCCTTCATCGATGAGGGCAGATGAATAGAGCGAGAATGTAGTGGGCAGTGCTTTGATCTTTTGATACATCAAAGGCTGTGTTCCGGATGGCTCATCCGCTTCATTGTGGCCTCTGCGCCGATAACAAATCATGTCTATAAAGACATCTTTTTTAAATGCTCTGCGATAGTCTGCAGCTAGCTGTGTGACGAATAGTACCGCCTCGGGATCATCTCCATTTACATGGAAAATCGGTGCCTGCACCATTTTTGCAACATCGGTACAATATTCAGTTGAACGAGCATCATCCGGCCGACTGGTGGTAAATCCAACTTGGTTATTGATCACAATATGGATGGTTCCACCGATCTTGAAACCGCGGATCTGGGACATCTGCAGGGTTTCCATCACAACACCCTGGCCTGCTACCGCAGCGTCACCATGAATGTTGATCGCCATCACCTGATCACCCTCAGGATCCATACGCCGATCCTGCCGAGCACGAACCGATCCAACTACAACCGGCGCTGCAATCTCAAGGTGAGACGGGTTAAACGCCAGCGCGAGGTGGATCTCTCCCCCCGGGCTCATCAAATTGGAAGAGAATCCCTGGTGATACTTCACATCACCAGAGCCCTCTTCGGCGATATGACCACCCTCGAACTCTTCAAAAAGTTCAGTCGGACTTTTTCCAAGAATATTTACCAGTACGTTCAGGCGGCCCCGGTGGGCCATGCCGATAACAATCTCTTTAATACCATAGCTACCGGTGCGCTGGATCAGCTCATCCAGCATCGGGATCAGGCTTTCACCGCCCTCCAGACCAAACCGCTTGGTACCGGGATATTTTGAACCGAGTGATTTTTCCAGCCCTTCAGCAGCACCCAGTCGCTCAAGCAATTGCATCTTCACTTCTGCGCCATAGGAGGGATGAGAGCGAACACTTTCCATGCGCTGCCGTATCCATAGCGTCTCTTCGCTATCAACAATGTGCATATATTCAGCGCCAACACTACTGCAGTAGGTTTGTTCCAGGCATTCGATAATTTCGTACAGCGTGCCTTCACCATTCAGCAAAGAATCCGAACCGGTTTTAAAATTCCCGTCGAGATCCGCTGCAGATAAACCATGGTAGGTTAACTCAAGATCAGGGATTGCCGCTCTCTCACTAAGACCCAATGGATCCAGATTAGCCTTTTGATGACCACGATTGCGGTACGCATCAATAAGCTGGAGAACCTTGATCTGTTTGAATTCGTGCTGAAAACCCGAGGAGCTTTTATCAGCGGCGACCGCGGTAGCCTGCTTTGCGAGGTGCAAAAATTGATCGCGGATGGTAGCGTGGGATACATCCGGTATCACCACATCATCCACTTTTGGCAAGGCATCGAAATAGTTGCGCCATTGCTCCGGAACGGAGTTAGGGTCGCTTAGGTACGCCTCGAATAATTCTTCTATGTAGGGTGCGTTTCCGCCAGAGAGGTGGGCTGTTTTCCACAACTCCTCCATCATGCCCTGCTGCTGCATTTTTTATTTTTCCCTGATAGTTTGTACTGTTTGATTCAGATCTAATTCTCAACAAAAATTCACAATTGCACCCATTCTCTGCGCTTTATTTCATCAAACAAAAACGCGCAAAAAAAATAGTCTCGTGAATTTACTTCTTATTAGTGTAGTCGGTTTACTGAAAATAACGCCTACCTTGCTTCAACCATCAAAAGAGCAATCATAGGGCTTGTAGTTATTGGGTCTTGCTATCAAATACTATTGGTCTTTGTTACCGGAGATACCATGCCTTAATGTCACAACAATGACCCGGGGCGCCCTTTAAATTGCTCGCTTAAGCAGCATATCTCTTATATTTCCGATGGCTCGGGTTGGATTCAACCCTTTTGGACACACGGTCACACAGTTCATAATGCCACGGCAACGGAATACGCTAAACGGATCATCAAGATTAGCCAAACGATCTTCTGTGGCGGTATCTCGGCTATCAATAAGGAAACGATATGCCTGTATCAGACCTGATGGCCCGACAAATTTATCCGGATTCCACCAGAAAGAGGGGCAAGCCGTTGAACAACAAGCACACAAAATACACTCGTAAAGCCCATCAAGCTTCTCGCGATCTTCAATCGTCTGCAATCTCTCAAGCGTGGGTGCAGGCGTATCGTTGATTAAATAGGGTTCAATTTTTTCATACTGCTGATAGAACGGTTCCATATCAACAATCAGGTCACGAATAACCGGCAGCCCAGGCAGCGGGCGAAGTACCAGCTTATTTTTTTTCACAATGCTGGAGAGTGGAGTGATGCAGGCCAAACCGTTGGCACCATTCATATTTACGCCATCGGAACCGCAAACACCTTCACGGCAGGAGCGACGAAATGAGATGCCGGCATCCTTTTCCTTTAGCAGGTGAAGCACGTCAAGAACCATCAGATCCTGCCCGTCAGGGATATCAAGATCAATGTTTTGCATATAGGGTTCAGAATCGGTTTCAGGGTTGTACCGATAGAGGCTGATCTGCATTTTTTAACTAACCTTTATTACCTGATTGAAAACGAGAATGCTTAGCAGGCCTAAATACCTGCTTGAGCCCGCCTACTAATACGTTCTTACTTTCGGTTCAAATGGTTCAACCGTTTTTGGCTTGAAGTTCACATCGCGTTTAGCAACCCGTTTGTCACCTGGAAAGTAAATCGAGTGCGCAAGCCAATTTTCATCATCACGCTCCTGATAATCTTCCCGGGCATGGGCTCCTCGGCTCTCCTTACGATGCTCCGCAGCAATCGCGGTTGCTTCCGCCACTTCCAGCAAGTTATCCAGCTCCAACGCCTCAATACGCGCAGTATTAAACGCTGAAGTTTTATCAGTAAGGTGCGCTTTGGAGATACGCTCACGCAGCTCCTGCAACTCAACAACACCTTTAAGCATCAGCTCTTCTTTACGGAATACGCCGAAGTAGTTCTGCATAATTCTTTGCAGGTCTTCCTTAAGTGCAGGAATACTTTCACCATTTGATGAACCATTCCAACGATTGAGTCGATCCATTCCCGCATCAACATCATCATTGCTAGCATCGCTATGCTCAATTCCCTGCTTCAGGGAATCAACAATATGCAAACCGGCTGCGCGGCCAAATACGATCAGATCAAGCAGCGAGTTGCCACCAAGGCGGTTTGCACCGTGTACGGATACGCAAGCTGCTTCGCCCGCTGCGTAAAGCCCATCAATGATGCTTTCGTCACCATTGGCATCAATGGTCAAAGCCTGACCATGAATATTAGTAGGTATGCCACCCATCATGTAATGTGCGGTTGGAACAACAGGCACCAGATCCTTGGCAGGATCTACGTGTGCAAAGGTTTTGGAAAGCTCAACAATACCGGGCAAACGTTTGTTTAAAACTTCAGGGCCAAGGTGATCCAGCTTCAGAAATACGTGATCTGCCTTTGGTCCTGCTCCGCGCCCTTCGAGAATCTCGATCACCATCGAACGTGCGACTACATCGCGACCAGCAAGATCCTTCGCGTTTGGCGCATAACGCTCCATAAAACGCTCGCCATCTTTATTGACCAGATAACCACCTTCACCACGACAGCCTTCAGTAACCAATACACCCGCACCGGCAATACCGGTTGGGTGAAATTGCCACATCTCGATATCCTGAACCGGGAAACCCGCCCGTAGCGACATACCCAATCCGTCACCGGTATTGATCAATGCGTTGGTGGTTGACTGGAAAATCCTGCCCGCACCACCGGTTGCCAGTACGGTGGCTTTTGATTTGATGTAATAAACTTCACCGGTTTCCATACAGATAGCGGTTACACCCACCACCACACCATCGGTATTTTTGACGATATCAACGGCATACCATTCATTCAAAAATACGGTGTTATTTTTCAGGTTTGCCTGATAAAGCGTATGAAGAAGTGCGTGACCGGTTCGATCCGCCGCCGCACAGGTTCGTGCAGCCTGGCCGCCTCGACCAAAATCCTTGGACTGACCACCAAAAGGCCGCTGGTAGATTCGACCCTCTTCCGTTCGAGAAAACGGCATGCCCATGTGCTCAAGCTCATACACGCTCTGGGGACCAACACTACACATGTATTCGATCGCATCCTGATCACCAATGTAATCAGAACCCTTGACGGTATCGTACATGTGCCAACGCCAGTCATCATCGGGATCATCACTCTGGATCGCACAGGTGATACCACCCTGGGCGGAAACCGTATGGGATCGTGTAGGAAAAACCTTGGAAATAACCGCCGTTTTGTAACCCGATTGGGAAAGCTGGATACCGGATTGCATACCGGCTCCGCCACCACCAACAATAATCGCATCAAACGTCAGAGTAGGTATTTGCGCCATTTTATAACCTGTTCTTTAAAACCAATTGGTAGCTTAAACGCCCCAAAGAATCTGGATGCCCCAGACCACATAAACAAAGAGTGCGGTAACAACCACCGACTGGAACAACAACCGTAGCCCAGTAGGTTTAATGTAATCCGTAGATACCGTCCACAATCCGACCCAGGCGTGAGCGCCCAAGGAAAGCAACGATAGTAGAGAGAAAATTCTTACCCATGTAAGGTCAAACAAACCGGACCATTGGACATAGGTGAGGCCAGGATTTAGCAGCAGGTAGCCGATGATAAAAACCGTATACGCCGCCAATACAACAGCGCTCAGGCGCTGCAGCAGCCAATCCGACACACCATTTTTCCCAAGATTTGTAACAATAGTCACCATATCCAGACTCCCGCCAAAACCGCCAACACTGCAGAAACAATAAGAATTACCCTGGAGCCCATCAGTGCGGTCTCAAGCTCTTCGCCCATACCCAAATCCATACCAAGATGACGGATACCCGCAACCAGATGGTAAAGCAATGCGGTAACAATGCCCCAGACCACAAATTTCGCAAAACCACCCTGCATCAGCAGAACGATCTCCTCAAAGCTACTGGCAGATTCTAGCGAATCACTTAGCAGGCAGAGCAAAATCGCGCTACCGACAAAAAGAATGATCCCGGAAATTCTATGCAAAATAGAAGTGACAGCGGTCAACGGCATATTGGCCGGATTGACATCCAGATACACTGGTCTTTGTTTATCCACAGTGACCCTCACAAACAAAATTTAGAATACAAAAATATAGCGACTGATCAGAAATACACCGGATCCAGCTATTTAAAACCCGACCATCCATGTTCAATGGGTGGCACACATCAGAGAAGTAAAACTTTAGCGCTAACCGTGATGGATCGGCAGTATAGGGTTTCATTTTCCTAATTACAACGCCGGCATGGGGGCCTCTGAACGGTTTTCATCCAACTCAGCAAACACCGCCAATTGACGCACTATTTTATCGCAAAAGAGCAGAACTCAGCACCAGTATAGAACCGCCATCTATAATATGGTGACAAACCTGATTTCCCACAACAAATACCGGCGTATTAATTGACAAATACTGTGCTGCTTTTATAGTGTCCCGCCGAACTCGTATATGAATTTTGTAACAGGAGCCCACCATGGCTGATGATAAAGCCCAATTACATCTAAGCAATCTAAGCGACCCAGTTGAACTGCCGATCCATAAAGGCACCGAAGGTCCAGACGTTATTGATGTACGTGGCCTGGTTAAAGCCGGCTACTTTACCTACGATCCCGGGTTCGTATCTACCGCGGCATGTGAGTCCAAGATCACCTATATCGATGGCGAAAAAGGTATCTTGCTGCACAGGGGCTATCCAATTGGTCAGCTCGCTGCTGAATCGGATTACCTTGAAACCTGTTACCTGTTATTGAATGGCGAGTTACCCAACACAGAACAAAAAGAACAGTTCGTAAACACCGTAAAAAATCACACCATGGTGAACGAGCAAATCTCTGATTTCTTCACCGGCTTCAGAAGAGATGCTCACCCAATGGCTATTATGTGTGGCGTTGTCGGGGCGTTATCTGCCTTTTATCACGATTCACTCGACATCACCGAAGAGCGCCATCGCGAAATTTCCGCTTTCCGTTTAATCGCGAAGATGCCTACGCTGGCCGCGATGTGCTACAAGTACTCGATCGGGCAACCTTTCATGTACCCGAAAAACGATCTCGATTTTGCAGAGAACTTCCTGCATATGATGTTCAGCACTCCATGTGCGGAAACACCGGTTAGCCCGGTAGTAGCAAAAGCGATGGACAGAATTTTTATTCTGCATGCTGATCACGAACAAAATGCCTCTACTTCAACCGTACGATTAGCAGGTTCAACCGGTGCAAACCCATTTGCCTGTATCGCAGCGGGTATTGCAGCGCTTTGGGGCCCTGCCCACGGCGGAGCGAATGAAGCGGTTCTGGATATGCTCGACGAGATCGGATCTATAGAAAATATTCCCGAGTACATTGAAAAAGCAAAAGACAAGAACGACCCATTCCTGTTGATGGGTTTTGGTCACCGGGTGTACAAGAATTTCGACCCCCGCGCGACGGTGATGCGCGAGTCCTGCCACGAAGTGTTAAAAGAGCTTGGCATCTCCGATCCGCAGCTTGAGCTGGCAATGAAACTGGAAGAGATTGCCCTTCAAGACCCTTACTTCATCGAGAAGAAGCTATTCCCGAATGTTGATTTCTACTCAGGCATCATTCTGAAAGCGATCGGCATTCCGACCAGCATGTTTACTGTGATTTTTGCACTAGCGCGAACCGCTGGCTGGATCTCACACTGGCAGGAAATGATCAGCAATAGCTACAAAATTGGTCGTCCTCGTCAGCTATACACCGGCTACTCAGCGCGGGACTTTACTCCGTTAGACAAGCGCAGCTAAACAAGTCTCTGATCAAGCTAATCCAAAACCGTTGAGAATGGAGCGCTACCTGTGAACACAGGAAAAATAATTGCCGCTGCCGCAATTGGCACGCTCTTTCTCCTCGGAGGCTGCGAAGAGGCAGCAGAGAAAAGCAAAGAAACCGTCAGCGAGATGGCCGAAAAAGCCCACAATGCGATTGATGCAGCGAAAGATACCGTGACGGATACAGCTGAATCTATCAGCAACAGTGCCGAAGACGGCTACAACAACGTCAAGGAATCCAGTCGCGAAGCCTATGATTCATCAAAAGAAAAAGCATCAGAGCTAATCGAAGAAGCAAGAAAATAATCACCTCTCCCTCTACAGAGCTTGGCTAAACCCTGGCTCTCCCCTTGAATTTCAACCCAGTTTAATACACTGAGGCCTTTGCACTAATCCTGTTTTTTGAAATAGCTCCGCGTTAACTGAAATAACACCGGGCTTAGCAGCAATAAAGCAATAAGGTTCGGCAGTGCCATCAGCGCATTTAGCGTATCCGCAACCAGCCAAACAAAATCCAGCTCCATTATTGCGCCTACAAAAACCGCCGCCACCCAAAGCACTCGGAAAGGCATAATGGCCTTTACCCCGATCAGATACTCGACACACTTCTCACTGTAAAAACTCCAGCCCAAAATGGTACTGAAGGCAAATACCGCCAGCCCGATGGCGACCAGATAACCGCCAAATCCCGGCAATATTGTTTCGAATGCGGTGGATGACAATGCTGCTCCGGTCACGCCGGTTTCCCAAACACCAGATGACAGAATCACCAGGCCAGTCAAACTACAGATAATGATCGTATCAATAAAAGTACCCAGCATAGCGATCAAACCCTGCTGCACAGGTTGATCTGTTGCGGCCGCCGCATGGGCGATGGGCGCACTGCCAAGCCCCGCCTCATTTGAAAAAACACCCCGAGCAACACCAAAACGGATCGCTGCCCAAACCGTTGCTCCCGCAAAACCGCCAGTCGCTGCAGTTGGTGAAAATGCGTGGGTAAATACCAGATCAAGCACTGCTGGAATTTTGTCGAATTGCGAGACCAGAGCAAACAGGCTTGCAACAAGATAGAACAACCCCATCAATGGCACTAATCGACCCGCGACACTGGCAATACGGCGAATACCACCCAATAAAACTACACCCACCAATACTGCCATCACTAAACCAGTAATGCTGTGGGAAAACCCAAAGGTGCTGGAAAGCACATCTGCAACGGAGTTGGACTGCACGGTATTTCCGATACCGAACCCTGCCAGCGCACCAAACACAGCAAACATAGTCGCCAACCAGGTCCATTTGGGGCCAAGGCCATTCTTGATGTAATACATCGGACCGCCGACATGATCGCCGTTTCCATCGGTTTCGCGGTAGTGCACAGCAAACACCGCTTCGGCGTATTTAGTCGCCATCCCCACCAGCGCGGTACACCACATCCAGAACAGCGCTCCCGGTCCACCGAGCGCAATCGCGGTGGCGACACCTGCAATATTTCCGGTACCGATAGTTGCAGCTAACGAGGTCATCAAAGCGTTAAATGGGCTTACATCACCTTCGCCCTGCGCTTTACGGCCACGCCACAACATCTGGAATCCGTAAACCAGCTTCTGTAGTGGCATCGCTCGAAGCCCGAGCATCAAATATGCTCCGGTTCCGAGGATCAGAATCAGCATTACCGGCCCCCAAACAATTCCGTTTAAGGTTGAGATATACGCACTGATCGTGTCTAACATCGTCTAAAATCCGTTAATTTATGCATCTTTCGATTTAGTGAGCCTGCTCCCAATTGTCGCCGATACCCACATCAACAATCAAAGGCACGTCCAAACTGGCGGCTTGCTCCATACGTTTTTTCAACTCCGGTATCACGTCGTCAAGCTGAGACTCTGGGATTTCTAATACCAGCTCATCATGCACCTGAAGCGTAATGCGCACCTCAGGCAGCTCTTTTTGCAGCCATTGATCAACATCGATCATCGCCATTTTGATGATATCCGCAGCGGTTCCCTGCATTGGCGCATTGATTGCAGCCCGAGCAGCGGCCTGCCTACGCATATGATTTTTGGAGTTAATTTCAGGCAGATACAACCGTCGGCCAAACAGGGTTTCGACAAACCCCTGCTGCTCCGCGGTTTCGCGAATCCGCTCCATATATTCATGCACACCGGTATAACGCTCGAAATATTGATCCATATATTGCTGGGCGAGGTTACGCGGAATATCGAGCTGATTACCCAGGCCAAAGGCGGACATGCCATACATCAGACCAAAGTTAATCGCCTTTGCGCTACGACGCTGGTCGCTATCAACCTGCTCGATTTCAACATCAAATACCTCTGCTGCGGTGGCTTTATGAATATCCAGACCTGCGCCAAACGCATTGATCAAGCCGGGATCTGCAGACAAGTGCGCCATAATACGCAGCTCAATCTGGGAATAATCCGCTGCGACCAGCTTGTAGCCTTCCGGCGCGATAAAGGCCTGCCGTATGCGCCGGCCTTCATGGGTCCGTACGGGAATATTTTGCAGATTGGGGCTGGTCGATGACAGCCTGCCGGTAGCGGTTACCGCTTGATGATATGAAGTATGCACGCGACCTGTTTTAGGGCATATCTGCTCGGGAAGCCGGTCGGTATAGGTAGATTTCAACTTGGCGAGCGAACGGTATTCCAGAATAACCTTCGGAAGTGGGTATTCCCGGGCCAACTCTTTGAGCACCGGCTCTGCGGTGGAGGGCTGACCCTTTGGGGTTTTTTTGATGATCGGCAGATTGAGCTTTTCGAAAAAGATCTCCTGCAGCTGTTTCGGTGATCCCAAATTAAAGGGCTGGCCGGCCAGATCATGGGCTTCGGTTTCAAGCTCGATCAAGCGTAGTCCTAGCTCATGGCTTTGAGTCCCTAACAGGTCGCTATCGACCAACGCGCCGTTCCGCTCGATTCGGCTTAGCACCGAAAGCAGCGGCATCTCTATGGTTTCAAAAACTTTTTTCGGCCCGTCCAGCTCTTTTAGCTGAGACCAGATCACATCATCCATAGCAAGGGTTACATCCGCATCTTCTGCTGCATATGGCCCGGCCTGCTCCAGTGGCACCTGGCTAAAACCGATATGTTTGGCGCCTTTGCCCGCTACATCTTCATAATGAATAGTGGTTCGATCAAGGTGCCGTAGGGCCAGGGAGTCCATATCGTGGCGGCCCGCGGTACTATTGAGCATGTAAGATTCCAGCATGGTATCCCGCACAATACCCTCAAGGCAGATATCGTAATTGGCCAGCGCACTTTTATCGTATTTGAGATTCTGGCCCACCTTGGCTTTGTTCGGATCTTCAAGCAGCGGTTTTAGCTGCGACAGCACCCAATCCCGATCGAGCTGCTCCGGCACACCGATATAATCGTGGGCAACTGGAATATAGATCGCCTCGCCGGACTGAACAGAAAAGGACAGCCCGACAATCTCCGCCATCATGTAATCAAGGCTTGTGGTTTCGGTGTCTACTGAAATCAGATCAGCATTTTGAAGCCGTTCTAACCAGGGAGAAAACTGCTCTTTGGTCATTATTATTGTGTAGTCACCATTCTGCGGCTGAGCGATTTCAGAATCAGGAACCGCTTCACTATCCGCCGGCTTTTGCTCACCGGGGTTTTCTGCGCCTTTTAATACGAAAGCACTCTCTTTTTTCTTAGCGGGGTTACTGCCATCCAGCTCTTTTACCCAGCCTCTGAATTCCAGCTCGGTAAATAGCTGCAGTAAGGTTTCGTTATCTGCTTCTATATGTAACAGCTCATTCGGCAGTTGTTCCAGCTCAACATCACATTTGATCGTCACCAACTCACGAGACAGGGGAATCTGATCAAGCTGATTGCGTAACTTTTCGCCAATCTTGCCCTTAATGTCGTCCGCATGTTCGATTAGCTGGTTTATGTCACCATAGGTTCCAAGCCATTTCACAGCGGTTTTCGGGCCAACCCCCGCCACCCCCGGCACGTTGTCAGATTTATCACCCATCAGTGCCAGATAATCGATGATCTGATCCGGCCGTACGCCAAACTTCTCCTCAACGCCGACCGGGTCGAGGCTGCTATTGTCCATGGTGTTGATCAGACTGATATGCTCATTCACCAGTTGGGCCATATCTTTGTCGCCGGTTGAGATCACCGCATCCATTTTTAACTCGGTGGCCTGTACCGCCAAGGTGCCAATCACATCATCCGCTTCGACACCTTCAACCATTAGCAATGGCAAACCCATCGCTTTGATAATTTGATGGATCGGCTCAATCTGAGGTCGCAGGTCATCGGGCATTGGCGGCCGATTGGCCTTGTACTCTTTATACATGTCGTGACGAAAGGTTTTGCCCTTTGCGTCAAATACCACCGCTACCGGGCTGCCGGGATAATCTGTGATCAGTC
>JAHRWD010000050.1 GCA_019090315.1 Pseudomonadales bacterium | reverse complement strand
TCTAGCTTCGTCGGCAGCGTCAGATGTGTATAAGAGACAGATGTTAGACAGCGCCGCGGGTGCTTATCTTGATAAAATGGGCCTGCCAGAGGAAGACTTCAACTCCTACGCTACCCACCGTGGTGATCACCTCACCGCCCAGCGCGCAACCTTCGCCAACCCCAAACTGTTCAACGAAATGGTTCAGGAAGATGGCGAAACCAAACAGGGTTCACTGGCACGTATTGAGCCAGAGGGCAAAGTCAGCCGCATGTGGGAAGCGATCGAAACCTACATGGAGCGCAAGCAACCGCTGATTATTGTAGCCGGCGCAGATTACGGTCAGGGATCATCCCGTGACTGGGCTGCCAAAGGTGTACGCCTGGCGGGTGTAGAAGCGATTGTTGCCGAAGGCTTCGAACGTATTCACCGTACTAATTTGGTTGGAATGGGCGTGATGCCGCTAGAATTCAAAGCCGGCGATAACCGTAAAACCTACGGTATTGATGGCACCGAGACCTTCGACGTAATTGGCGATATCAGCCCCGGCGCAACACTGACACTGCGTATCAACCGTACCAATGGCGAAAGCGTTGATGTTCCGACCACTTGCCGACTTGATACGGCGGAAGAGGTATTGGTATACGAAGCAGGTGGAGTATTACAACGCTTCGCTCAGGATTTCTTAGCAGCCAGCTAAAACATTCCAACCCTGCAGCAGTGCTGAATAAGTCAGTATTGCTGCAGTGCTCGTCCTCCCTTCTTTAGATCGAAAATTTTCAAACCAGGAATAACCCAATGGCACACGCTCCCCAAATCAAAGTCCCAGCCACCTACATGCGCGGCGGAACCAGCAAAGGTGTTTTCTTTAGTTTGAAAGACCTGCCCGAAGCCGCGCAGGTTGCCGGCGCAGCGCGTGACAACTTATTGCTACGAGTAATCGGCAGTCCAGACCCCTACGGCAAACAGACCGACGGCATGGGCGGCGCAACCTCAAGCACCAGCAAAACCGTTATTCTCGCCAAAAGCGAAAAAGCCGATCACGACGTCGACTACCTGTTTGGCCAGGTCGCTATCGATAAAGCCTTTGTAGACTGGAGCGGAAACTGCGGCAACCTAACCGCAGCCGTGGGAGCCTTCGCTATTAGTAATGGATTGGTAGATGCAGATAGCATTCCAGAAAATGGCATAGCCGTCATCCGAATCTGGCAAGCCAATATCGAAAAAACTATTATCGCCCATGTGCCCATGACCGCGGGCCAAGTACAGGAAACCGGTGACTTCGAACTGGATGGCGTCACCTTTCCAGCCGCCGAAGTACAGGTTGATTTTATCGACCCCGCAGACGGCGACGGAGCCATGTTTCCCACCGGCAACGTAGTAGATGATCTCGAAGTACCCGGCGTCGGCACCTACAAAGCCACCATGATCAACGCCGGAATCCCCACCATCTTTCTCAACGCAGAAGAGATCGGTTACACAGGTACAGAACTACAAGAAGCAATCAACGGAGACCCAGCAGCACTAGAGCGGTTCGAAACCATCCGCGCCCATGGCGCTATCCGAATGGGTCTAATCAAAAACGTAGAAGAAGCCGTAGCTCGTCAACACACCCCAAAAGTCGCCTTCGTCGCGCCACCAAAAGAGTACAAATCCTCAAGCGACAAACCTGTAACCACCGCAGATATTGATCTGCTAGTACGTGCACTCTCCATGGGAAAACTCCACCACGCCATGATGGGCACCGCCGCCGTAGCCATCGGGTCAGCCGCAGCTATCCCCGGCACATTGGTTAACCTTGCCGCCGGTGGCGGTGAGCGAAACAGCGTTACCTTCGGTCATCCCTCCGGCACATTAAAGGTTGGAGCAGAAGCCAGCGAAGTCAATGGCGAATGGGCGGTGAATAAAGCCAGCATGAGCCGAAGTGCGCGGGTATTGATGGAAGGTTGGGTCAGGGTGCCTGGGGATGTTTTTTAGTTGCTTGATAGTAAGACCTAGCTCTGATTTTGTGGTGAACTCATAGTACGTACGCTACTGAAAACCCATCGTATGCTGGAAATTCAAGCAAGCGAATCCGGCTTGCCTGGTTTCGAGCGAATTGCACTAAATATGTAAATCGGGTAACC
Organism: Pseudomonadales bacterium; assembly: GCA_019090315.1. GTDB lineage: Bacteria > Pseudomonadota > Gammaproteobacteria > Pseudomonadales > JAHRWD01 > JAHRWD01. Next base: position 10,343 of record JAHRWD010000050.1, on the reverse strand, counting down.
GAGGGGTTGCATCGAAGGATCAAGTTGCCTGCCCCTTGAGCGTGCGGTAACGTGAAAGGAAGCCAACAAATAGAAGATCGGGGAAGTGTATGGGAACAGCGTTAATAGGGTTGCTTGGGGTTATTATAGGTTCATGTTTAACGCTTTTGAAAGACTGGTGGCTTGAGCATAGGAATAAGAAAAAGGAACTAGCACTCACTTCTATTCAGGTAATGTCAACGTTGGATAGATACGTATATACATGCATTGATGTTGTTCGGGACGATGGTCTTTGTGCAGGGCAATATGATAAAGATGGCTGTAGGAGGATCCAAGTACCAGCGCCAGATTATGCTATTCAGTCTCTAGATGTAGAATGGAAGGTACTTCCAATCAAATTGATGTATGAAGTTTTTGAATTTTCTAGCCTGGCTGATTCTGCAAGCAGCTACGTCTGTGCAGCGTTCGATTACGCTGCTAGCCCTCCGGATTATGAAGAAGGATTTGAGGAGCGGAGTTACCAGTATTCAAAGCTTGGAATAACTGCATTTTTGTTGTCTAACGAAATTCGAAAGGTTGGTGGACTTCCTGAAAAAGAACTAAATGAGGACAACCCTGTAGACTTCTTTGAGAATGAAATTAAAAAAAATTCAAGATATTCGGAAAAATCACAATGAAGCATAAGCGAGGATGTCTGGTAAAATTAAGCCTTAAAATAGTAAGGTAAAAAAATACGGATAACTAGACAAATCCAGCCGCCCCCAAAATGAACCGTTAGCTGTCAGAGGCATTCTTATGAAGAAAATTTTAATTGCCATCATTCTTCTTGTTGTGTTTTTCGTATGGAGCGGAGTCGGAAAGGTTCTGGTCCGAAAATGGATTGATGAACGAGAAAATACAACTGCTACGCAAGTACAAAAACACGTACAGCGCTCTGATTATTTGTTTCAATCCGAAGAATGCGGATATAGAGTAAAGCTTCCTCGCCAACCAAATATCAAGAAATTGCATACAGCAAAGGCAAAGTTCTTTCAGCAAGCCCTGGTCGTTGAAGATAAGTATATGATTCGTGCTAGTTGTCAGGTTTTTGAGGGAGCAACCACTTTCGAAAACGCAAGCCAGAACGCGCTAATTGAAAATGCTCAAAACTTCGCAAAAAAAGAAGGCCTAAGTGACGCCCTAGTTGAATATTCTGAGTCAGAACTTGGGAAAGTTCTGGTGCTAACTGGATACAAGCAGGTGCAAAGTATGGACTGGCGAATGAAATATGTTTTTTATTACAGGGGCTTGGTTCGATTCTCTGTGGTCGTCGGCGGTTTAGCCTCGGGTTATCCGCAAAGTGGCGTATTAGAAGCTTACAAATCAGTTCAGCTAATGCCTTGAAAATGGAACATCAAGTTTTGAAGGTCACCACTGATCCTCTTTAGTGGATTCAAATCAATTTTACCCAACCTTTTTTCCAAGTATCCGGCTCGCGTGTTTTGGAACCGCTAACTGATTATGCGCTTTCAACATACTGTTAATGAATATCAAGGTGTATCAAGGGATCAGGCAACTTGATTAACGGGAAACACGGGGTCGGGGAAACACGGGGTCGAAACACGGGGTCGCGTCTTGCAATCAAGCATTGGTGCGTCTGGTTGGTAACTATCAGGGCTGATCTTTCATTGCTGCAATCCGAAGAATGCACTAGACCGGCATCGGTGCTGGATCTTACGTTATTTCCATGAAATGACTGAGAGTCAATCTTCGGAAAGCTCTCTGAGAGCCGGGTCCACGAGTGCGTTAGGCTGTGTCACCTCAAGAAGTGGTCGGCAAAATGTTATTGAAGGTGCTCTGACAATCCCGATTTCCGGCTAGTGAGCGATTAGGAACGTTTCGGCCTGGGATGAGAGTATTAACTGCCGAAATGAAAAAGCTACGTCTCGGCTAAGCCTTTCTGTGCGGCTTTATTTATACCAATTCGCTAGTGTTAATTTAGGTACACGTGAAAACTCTTTTGGATTGTTGGTAACCAATACACCGCCATTGGCCAGCGCAGTACCGGCAATTAACAGGTCATATGGGCCTATTGGTGTACCTTTCTTTTCAAGTTTGGCTCGGATAGAAGCAGCAAAGTGCGCAGCTTCATCATCAAAAGGTAAGGTTTCAACCTGGGAGCACAGCTCTTTGAGTTGAGCTTGCCTTTTTCGTGGGGAGGTAGACTTGGCGATCCCGTATTCCAGTTCGTATAGCACCACAGAGGGTATGCCGATATCTTTCGGGGATACCTCAAGAAATTTGTTGGGTACATTGCCCATGCCTTTGAAAAAGTAAATTAATGTATTGGTATCAACCACATACATTATAGTGATTCCCTGTCGGCATCTTTCCCCTTGTCAGATCTGATTGCGTCGAGCGTCGGAAAATCCTCCCAGGCTCCAGCTAACTCAATGATTGCTGAAGGCCACTCATTCGCGACCTTTTCCTGGATAAGTTTTGCTATCCATTTGCTTTTAGATAGTTGAGCAGACTTAGCTGCATCAATCATTTTCTGCTCGACTCGTTCGTCTAGATAAATCGTGACTTGTCCCATAGTAACCGCTCCACCTAATATTCTATAGCGTATATGTTGAAGTATATGTGTCCGATGAGGGTTGTCAATGCTCCGAGGTTACGGGAGAGAAAAAGGGTGATACGAAAAAAACTCGGCATCTGATCTTTCAATCAAACATTGATCACTCCTGCCAAATTCAAGTCGATCCTAACCAGTCTTTCTCCCAAGTACCCGACCAGCATGTTTTGGAACCGCTAACTGACTATGCGCTTTCAAACAGTTGTTAAGGCGCTGCTGCGCAGCTTCAGGAAATGGCGCAGATTTACGTGTCGACATCTCAACATGTATCGCCAGACATTCGTTCATGGCAACGGGGTTTTGGTCGGAACCTTCGTACATATAGTGAATATAACGCATCTTTTTTTCATCGCAGTCGAGTAGTTGGGTGGTAATGCGTAATGAGTCTCCGGCAAACACCTCTCGGATATAATCAACATTAATACCCAGGGTAAATATCGAGCTGTTTTCTCGGGCGCGGTATTCGGGGCCAATTTCCAGACTGTCATAGAAATTGTCGGTGGCCTGGTCAAACGCGATTACGTAATACCCCAGGTTCATATGGTCATTGTTATCCGCCCATTCGGGCCGAACGGTTGTGGTTGTTTCAATCAGGCTCGTCAGCATCGATTGTTTCTCTTTGGTTGAAGTTCTATTTCCAGTTTTCGAAAGGCGTATTTGATGTACTGATATGGCTTTCGACTTGTTGAGCTCTTTATTTCGAATATAGACCTTTTTGATACCGGTTAACAATTCGCCTGGATGGATGACGGCAGGTTTGGGGTGCATCAGAAAAATAAAGGCAATTTGGAATTCCGTTGGAAAAATCTAGCGAAACATTTCCGCCGTATGTTTTGCCCATGCTGCTGAAGGCGTAACTAGCTGTGACGTGCTGAGGGCTGCCATCGCGATTGCGCGCGCCTATTTTTAAGGAAGATACGCTACCAGATTGGTAACGATTCATCATCCAGCCTTTTGAGTTTTCCTTGATGAGCTCATCTATAAGTTTTTTTAGATTCAGGTTGTCAGTGTTGAAATTTATTTTATCGACACGTTGTATTGTCGCTATGGTTTCCTTGCCCGGCAGAAGCAATGGAGGATTCCCCTCTACAAAGTTGTAGAGGTTTTTTTCAAAGCGATTCAGCCCAGCATTATCACATCGGTTTTTCATCACCAATTTAGACATGTCATCTCCGATCGATAATAAATCGTCGACTAATGAACGGCTAGCGTATGGATCGCTGAAATTAAGTATCTGCCCTGCCATGCGTAAACCAGCACTCTTCGAATGCCGGCTGTGTGAATAGTAAAGCGTGGGATCAGCGTAAAGCCCGGTTGGAATTTCCACCCATTTAACACAGGTGGTATCGGTCACGGTCCCCCAGCCATTTCTTGTGACTCTTTCGGTAGCGCACTCTGTTTTCGTTATAGCTACCTTGTTCGACGGAAGGTAAGCGTGACAATGTGTGCCATAGGCACTCAAATATTTCCCGTATAGCGCACTGAGGGATGTACTGTTCCGCTCCAGGCGGGCGTGTTTGAAATCACCAAGATAGATAGCCAGTAATTCGGTTTCGTAATTTAACCCTCTGGAGGTAAAGCTATTGATGCTAAGTTCAGATTCATTTTTTGCAGGCTTGAATGCCAGTAGCGCGTCTAATTTTGTTGACCAGGCAGATTTTATTTTTTGAGCAACGGCTGTTTTATTATCTTCTGGAACGGTTAGCTCGGGTAGAGGGTTGTTGAAGTTGGTTAACGTTTTTGATGCGTTGATTGATGAGATCAATTGAGGCGAGATAGAAGCCAGTAGGCCCAGGCGTTGCTGCTGTAGATCGCGTAGATGAGTTTGGATGATAGGCTCGTTTAGCAGTGCCTGATAGCTGGTACCAAGCTCTTTACGTAAAGAAACCAGATTTCGAAGTTTATGACGTTCGGTATTACTGCTGGCCAAAATCTTTTTTTGTTTGGTTGAGTTTGTAGCGACTATCTCGCGGAGAATATCGGTTTTCCTGTCGGCAAAAATTTTATCGATGGCTCTGGTGTTTTCGGGTGACGTGTAGCTGGCCAGGTATGAAAACCTGCCACGCTTGAGCGGAGCCAGCGTGTTTGAAATATCATTGTTTGGTTTTTGTTTTGTGGCGAACTGTTCTGCGGCAGCTACGATGGACGGATTGACGACAGCAGATATGATCTTTGATGCCTTTTTTAAGGTTTCTTGATCTGGCCCGGGATATCCTCGGGGAGGTCTGCTGGTACGGTGCTGTGCTGAAGTATTGAATTGTGCCAGCTTTGCCAGGGATTCAAAGTCCCGGCTGGTAGATTTGGCGTTGGCGGCGAGCTCATCCAGTAGCTGGAGGTTGTACCGGGCGTAAGCCTGCTCCTGCTCGTATTTTGCAATGATCCCACGTGCCTGATGTTGGTATTGTGGTAATCGCGCTATGAAGGGTGCCAATTCTTGCTGTTTCAGGGTTTCTTTGAATGCGAGTTGAGTACTTTTGATTTGAGCTCGAATTGAAGATAGCGCCTGGGATTCAGTTTCGAAAAGGTCATTGAATTTTTTTAACGATTCCCACTCTGGATCGTTGGATGTGATCTGCGCCTTTCCTTTCCATGTTTTCTGACTGGTTGCGGAGGCTTTATACAATTCCGCAGATCGTTTTTCATATTCTTGTGTTAATTTTGTAAGCTGATCGAATTCATCGTTCAGTTGATTGAGCGATGAAAGGTTTTGACCTTTTGCGCGACTAGCAACGGTCAGGAATTGCGCATGGGATATCTGGTACTCAGCGGATATCGCCCTTGTAGTTTGTTGGATTTGTTGTTGGCTTCTGGTAACTGTCCGATCTAGTTCAGGGATCTGTACAACCGATGTACAGGCAGTCAACACCAGGCATAGGCAGGCGGTAATCAACTTTCGCATTTTTTGTTCTCCATGGCAGTGTACGGCCAATTGATGTGCAGCCAGTTTTAGCGGGCAGGCCCAGTCAATCCATCACGAAGTGATAATTCAAACATGTTTCAGGGCTGTTGTTGAGTGTTTTTTCCAAGGTCGGGCCAGGTTACTTTAACAAGATCGATATCGAAATTCCTTCGGGGAATTCCATATGGATATGTGATTGCGGAAGGCGGTGTTTGCTCAGGAAAACAGGCGACGGAACCATCCTTGTTCGAGTTGCTCTTTGCATTGCCGGTACTGGGCGCTGTAGGTTTTTGATTGCTGGTCGACTTTTTTTGCTACGTTCTTTAACCATGTTTTATTTTTGTAGGAGCCGCTAGCATAACCGCCGTGGCCTTCGTGGTAGTTCAGGTATTGGTTATAACCATCCCATTTTGAAACACCGTGGCGTTTTTGGGTTTTGTCCATGTACCAGAAAACAAAATCGATGGCATCGTCAAAATCATCCCGGTCGCGAAAGATTGTGCCGATATCTTTTTGGTAGTCCCCCCAGGTTGCGGTTTTGACCTGGGCATAACCGTAGGCGGAGCTTGATCGGCCATAGGGTATAAAGCCAAGGAAGTAGCGCATGGGTGGCTTGGCATCGCTCTGGAATCGTGATTCCTGGTACATGATGGCCATGGGTACAGTAACGGGGCCACCCCAGCGTTCGCTGGATGAAATGGCTGCGTTATACCAGTCGCGTTTTTCGGTGAAAATATCGCAAATATTATCGGTGTTGGTTGGTGTTGAGGCACAGCTTGTTATTAACAGGGCCAGCAATGTGACGAAAAGTACTTTTACAGTACGATCTGTTGTTAACTGCTTCAGGTTCAACATAACCATTTGTCTGGAATCACTTTCCGGTGATTCGGCGGGCCAACGCGATGATTAATATGGCTGTGCAAAATAGAAATACCGGCGAGGAGCCATATCGGAAATAGGGCGTTTCGCCGACCATTTTTTTAATCTGACCGGTTAGTACCTGAAATTTGAACTGTTCGGTTTTATCCAGAATTTGTCCCTTTTCATCAACGATGGCGGATACTCCGTTATTGGTTGCACGAACCAGATAACGGCCAATTTCCAGTGCCCGGAATTGAGCAATCTGTAGGTGCTGCAGTGGGCCGATAGAGTTTCCGAACCAGGCATCATTGCTAATGGTGAGCAGCAGGTCTGAGTTTTCCTGTCTGGCTAGCTCGGGATACGCAATCTCGTAACAGACCAATCCCATTATGTTCAGTGGGCCAGCCTTGAGTAAAGGTTGCTCAAAATTCCCCGATGCGAGTTTCGACATCGGCAGATTAAAGAACTCGATGAGGCCGCGTAGATAATCTTCCATTGGCACATATTCACCAAAGGGCACCAGTTTACGTTTGCGGTAGATCTGTTGCTCCTGCTGCTGGTCCAGCGTCAGGATGGCGTTGTATATTTTGTAACCCTGCTTTTCGCCTGGTACAGCTTCCAGCAGTCCGGTGATCAGTACTGTTTTTTCAGGTAGCTGCGTCTGTACTTTTTCCAGGAAGGGTTCGACGTTATGTATAAACTGCGGAAGCGCACTTTCCGGCCAGATGATCAAGTCCTGCGGGGGCAACGTGACGGTTGCATGTTGATAGAGCTGCAGTATGGATGGCAGGTTTTGAGGTTTCCATTTTTTCTGCTGGGCGATATTGCCCTGAACCAGCGCGACGTTTAGTTCAGCTGTATCGGTTGCGGGGGTCACCCATTCAATCTGCTGTAATCCGTAGCCGCCCAGCCAGGGCAGCAGGGCAGCAACTAGCCAGGCGAATTGATTTGATTTTTTTGATGGTGATCCGCTGGGTAGATCCGGTAATAGCTTCTCTATCAGAGATGAAGGCACGGCTTTAGATAGTGCTGCCGCACTGAAAACCATCAACAGACTACAGCCATACACACCAAGAACAGGAGCCCAGCCAGCGAGGCCGTTTTCTAATGTGGCGTAGCCGGCGAACAACCAGGGGAAGCCTGACAGCATCCAGCGTCGAAACAGTTCAAATAGCACCCAGACCGCGACGAATGTAATGAGCTTTGATATCTCTGAGCTGCCGGAAATTTTTTTGAAACAGTAGTTTTGCAGGGCGAAATAAAGTGCTAACCAGGCAACAAATATTAGCGTCATGAATCCAGCGAGGAACAGATTTGCGCCACCAAAATTATGGATGCTAACGTAGACCCAGGATGCGCCGATGCCGAAAAAACCCATCCCGTATGCGAAGCCGATCCACACAGCCTGTTGGGTGGGGAGTGATTTTGAAAGCTGGAATAGCAGTGCTATGGATATCAGCGCGACTGGCCAAATATCAAACGGAGCCAGCGAAAGCGGAAAGATAGCACCGGCGACAAGCGCAACGATCAGGGTTGAGTAGGGCGGCAAAGAGCTCGGCATGCGTGGAAATTTCATAGGGTATTCTAGTAGGTGTTTCGAGTGGCAGTTACGCGGAAAACACGATGAATCTATGTGTCACTGGATTAGTTGTCCGCTGTAACGCGTAACAGGTGGATGCGTCGGTTATCGGCATTCAGTACGGTAAAGGTCAATTTTCCAATCTTGGTGGTTTCGTCGGGTTTGGGCATGCGTCCAAAACTTTGCAGTACAATGCCGCCGATGGTATCGAACTCATCGATACTCAGACCGGTTTTGAAGTAGTCGTTGAACTCTTCCACTTCAGTAAGTGCTTTGACCACAAATGTATCGTCATCAAACTTTTTGATATAGCTGTCATCATCCACATCATATTCATCTTCAATTTCACCGACGATCTGCTCCAGCACATCTTCAATGGTGACTGCGCCGCCAAAATGGCCGTATTCATCCACCACCACCGCCATATGGTTATGCGTGGTGCGGAACTCCCGCAGAAGCACATTAAGCATTTTGCTTTCCGGAACGGTTGTAACGGTACGCAGATGATCTTTGATCTGGAACTGATCGATATCACCACTTAAACAGAGCGGTAATAGATCCTTGGCGAGCAGTATGCCAACTACTTCATCTGGTCCTTCGCCCATCACAGGAAAGCGTGAATGACCGGATTCGATAATGGTGGGCAGGAACTCTTTGGGAGATGTGCTGGCACTGACGGTGACCAGCTGGCTTCGCGGAATCATCACATCCCGAACCTGCATGTTGGATACCTGCATCGCCCCTTCGATAATGCTGAGGGCTTCGGTATCGATAACCTGATCCTTTTCCGCTTCACGTAAAACAGTTTTTAGCTGTTGTTTGGCACTGGATCTATCGCGCTTGAACTGGCCCAGCACTCGGCTGAGCCAACTCGGGTCAGGTTCTGCGGGTTTTGGTTGCTGGTTCATTTTGCTGCCTGCGTATCTGTTTCTGATTGATAAGTGTTTTGGATTTGATAAGGGTCCGGAATACCGAGCTGTGCCAGTAGTTCGATCTCTTGCTGCTCCATCTGCTTCGCATCTGCTGTTTCGATATGATCGAAGCCTAGCAGGTGCAGGGTGCCATGCATCACCAGGTGAGCCCAATGGTGTTCGGTCGGTTTGTTTTGTTCGCTGGCTTCGCTGAATACTACCGGAGCACAGATTGCGATATCCCCAAGAAGTGGGTTCACCTCATCTTCTGCGGGGTGATACGCGAAGGCTAGCACATTGGTGGGTTTTTTCTTGTTTCGATATTGGCCATTTAGCTTGGTCATTTCATCGCTTTCAACGATACGGATATTGACTTCGCCATCTTTCTTGAAGAGCTGAAGAGCCGTTTGTACCCATTGGTAGAACTGTGCCTGATCCGGGATTGAGTCGCCGGAATTGCAGCCATTTTCTACATGGATCGTGAAACTCATCTTGAGTGACGATCTCCGGATTCCTGGCTTTCGGTGTGTTTTTCGTAGGCTTCAACAATGCGCTGTACCAAAGGATGCCGAACTACGTCGGTGGAACGGAAATGGGTGAAGCCAATGTCTTTTACGTTCGCAAGAATTTTGCTCGCTTCAATTAACCCCGATGCGGTGCCGCGGGGCAGGTCAATCTGGGTGGTGTCGCCGGTGATCACTGCTGTGGTACCAAAGCCGACGCGGGTCAGGAACATTTTCATCTGCTCCGCTGTGGTGTTCTGGGCTTCATCGAGGATTACAAAGGCGTTGTTAATAGTACGCCCGCGCATATAGGCAAGGGGTGCTACTTCGATAATGTTACGCTCAATCAGCTTATCTACCTGCTCAAAGCCTATCATCTCATACAGTGCGTCGTAGAGTGGGCGCAGGTAGGGATCGATTTTTTGCGCCAGATCTCCCGGCAAAAACCCAAGCTTTTCACCCGCTTCAACCGCCGGTCTGACTAGTAGAATGCGATCTACCTGCTCCTTCATCAGCGCTTCCGCTGCACAGGCTACCGCCAGATAGGTTTTTCCGGTGCCGGCGGGGCCGATACCAAAATGGATATCCTGATCTCTGATCGACTGAACGTAACCGCGCTGGCTATTGCCCTTGGGTTTTATGGTGATCCGTTTGGTGCGAATCAGCATGGGTTCGCTATCGGTCGCTGGTGGTGAAGATTCCGGGGAGCTGTTTTGACGCTCTAAATCAGCAGTATCGATGGTATTTTCCTGAATGAGTAGATGTACGTTTTCGGGGGGTAGGGGTAAACCGTTGCTGGTTTCCTCATACATGTTTTTCAGCACGTGGCACGCGGACTCGACCAGTGATGGCTCACCGGCTAGCTCGAAACTGTTTCCGTGATTGTGTATCCGTATGCCAAGGCGTTCTTCAACCTGTTTGATATTCTGGTTGAACTGCCCGCAGAGATTGATCAGGCGTTTGGCATCGTAGGGTTCCAGCAGGAGTTGCTGGATTT
>JAHRWD010000049.1 GCA_019090315.1 Pseudomonadales bacterium | reverse complement strand
GAGAGCAAAAACCACTGCGGCGTTAGCGGTAGAACGATTCCCAAAATCTTCGCTTACTCATTATATGGTGGCTCAGGCGGATGCATCGCTGGGTGATAATGATGCGGCTAGGGTTTCCATAGAAAAGTCGTTGCAAATTTTCCCTGCCTATATTCCATCCAGACTGCTGCTCGCAAGGATCATGATTGAAACCGGTGAACATGCTGAAGCGGGAAAAATCATCGATCGACTTCAAAAAGACCTGCCTGATGATGAAAATGTGCTGTTGCTAAAAGCTCAGCATCAGACCGCTATTGGAAATCATGGAAAGGCTTCCCACCTTTATCAGGGTATATATGAAAGCAAGCCAGATAGTCGAAGCATTTCTGATCTTGCCTGGTCAAACTACTTCGATGGAAATACGAAAGTTGCAGAAAATCTGCTGAAAGAATGGCTGCAACAGCACCCTGCAGACATTCAGGTTAGGTTTTCACTTATTCAGGTATATAAGGGGATGGGTCGAGTGGATGAAGCAACTTCTCAGCTGGAGGTTGTATTAGAGTTGCATGGCGATAATGCTTTTGTGTTGAACGAGCTGGCGTGGCAGTTATACGGGGGAAAGCAGTTCAAGCAAGCTCATATAATTGCACAAAAGGCATATCAAAAATCGCCAGGTTCGCCAGCGATCAGGGATACCTATGGACTTACCCTGCTTGAAACCGGGCAACTTGAGCAGGCGCTTAAGGTTTTGGGTGCGGTAAGCGCTGACTATCCAGACAATTCGGCTTTCCACTTTCACTATGCCCAAGCTCTGCTGCGCGCGGGCAGAACCGAGCTCGGTGTAACCCAGTTGGAAAAGGCGCTAACCCTGTCCACAAACCGGCAGGAGAAGAAGGAAATATTGGCGTTGCTGAATAGCATGTAGCGTGATCTATGCCGCCTGCGTGATCTTCCGATGTTGTATGCGCAGGCACATCGAGACGAACAGATGATAGCGCAGGGTAGATATATTGAGCGGCCTGATACTGTTGAGTACAGTTGTACCGGGCTATGCTCAAGGTTTCATACGAGCCCGCCTAGCTTATGAGCATCTGATCAGCTTCAACTGTTTTAAATCGGCTAAAACGCTTCCCTATAACTCTCTCCTCCCGAAGTCTATGGCGTTCGCGCTATTAGACTGTTCATATCCGGGCTGTTCATAATAAAACCTATTGGCCGGTCGGTCATTCCAGTCGCGAAAGTTCTTTGAGGTTTGCTGATTGATCATGGAGGAAGTTTGTGAAAACCTGACCTGGTGCCGTCCCGTGTTTCGTAAGCTGCGAGGTAACTCCGAGAAAATCAGTGGCGATGTTGCATGATGTGATGGATGCTTCCAGTACATGCTGGGTAGGTGCAATTTTTCTATATTTAGCCCAGCCGCTGGAGATACGTATTGTTGCCGGTTATGGCCGCGGATTTATCTACCCGGTCTTCAGCATCGAGACCGGTTTGTTTTAAACTTTGGCCACGGGACCACTCCGCTAACTTGATAAATCTCAGGCATAAAAAAGCCCCCAAACAGGGGGCCTTTTTATCAACACTTAAGGTTGAGGTTTTCGATTAAGCTTTGCGCTTACGCGAGCTGCTTACACCGAGTCCTAGCAATCCAGCGCCGATCAGGATCAGGCTGCCTGGTTCTGGAACCGACATGGTTGCTGAACCGTCTTGTGTGGTCTGACGCATTACACCACCCAGGCTTGTTAAAGCAAGTGACCCAAGAGTAGGCACTGGTGGGTTTACGTTGGTATCAAGCACAAAGTTGATAGGGGCACCGTTAGACCACGCGTTGTAGTAGCTCTGGCCAGAGTCTACATCGGTGAAGAAATTTTGGACAAAAGTATCACCGACGGCATCATCTGTGCCATTGCCATCAAAATCGAAGGAGAACTCACCGAAAACATTCAGGTTAGCAACGTTTAAATCGGAACCTGTTACATTTATGCGTGCAACCTGCGTTTGGAAAGCGTTGGCTAGGTCATTATCCATTGGAGGGATTTTGTTATAAAACACATCAATCCAACCGTCGGTATACTCTACACCGCCCGCTATAACTGATCCTATCAATTTAAATTGATAGGTTAGTCCCCAGCCAGGATTGCTTTGGAAACCTTCGTGATCGCCAAAAGGTGACTGGTAGTTTAATGCATCGATATTTAGTTCGGGGGATATAGTTGGATATTTGAAGGTTGTTAGTCCATCGGAGGAAGTTGTTCCGTTGATAAAACCAGCAGCAAGCATTTCTGATGCAATGTTGGTATCAATTACCTGGGATCCAACCGATAGCATCGGATCAGCATAAAATGAGGTCGACAGTGTTCCTGAGTACCCTAGTTCTGATATGGACCCTGTCGTTGCGTCAAGATCGCCATTGTAGTCTTGGTCGACCGTAAGAAAAAAGCTCGAGGCATTTGCTGTAGCAGCAAACACACTTCCTACGAGTAGTGCAGTTGTTTTCAATTTCATGATTTACTCCAGTTTCAAGTTATTAGAAAAAACGTAAAGTGCTTTCCTGTGCTAGATAAAGCATTCATTGTGCCAATTATTTTAATGCTGGTTGAGGTGCTCCATAACTTGCTGAAAAATATGCATAAATCATTTTTTTTTGGTGGCGGGCGTAGGAGCTGGCCATAAAGAAACAGATGCTATTGGAGGAAGTGTAAAAAAAACTGACAGTGAAACGGTTGTTTTTGTTTCTAACAAATATGTCTCGCTGGGCAACCTGGTTCACTGCTGGTCTTTTGGGGGCATAAATTTCATCAGTATCGCGGGAAGGAAAATCATATCAATGATTAGCGCAAGTGTGACTATTCCGGCGGTCATCAGGCCTATCTGAGCATTTTGGGTAAAATTGGAGGTGGCCAGTACTGAAAACCCCAGAGCAAGTGCGATGGTAGTGGTGATGATTGCAGGCCCGACTTCTCTGTAAGTGTATTCGATTGGGTTGCACAGGGATTGTTCTGAGATCGCAGTCTGGTATTTGGTTAGAAAATGGATGGTGTCATCCACCACTATGCCTAGCGTCATGCCCATCACGATAGACAGCGCAATACCGATTTCGCCTACAAACAGTCCCCATATCCCGAATGCGATGATTGCCGGCAGCAGGTTTGATAACAGGCTGATAATACCCAGGCGGACTGATTTTAGTGCAATTAACAGGATAATGGATATAGAGACGATGCTGAACACCAGCCCGATTAACATGCTGGTGGTGTTGCGCTGGCCGAGGTAGGCAAACATGACCGCTGGGCTGCCACCCTTGGCGTGCATATATTCCGGCGTATTATTTTTTAACCAGGCCTGGGCGGTTTGATCAAAGCGGATGGTTTCTTTGGTGGAGAGTTTGTCGAGGCTTACGATCACCCGCGTGGCGGACTTGTCGAAGTTGATTTGGGTGGTTAGATCAAGCCCATAGGGCAGTGATAGTTCATATAAAAGAAGGTACTGGCTGGCGAGTGCTTTTGTCTCCGGAATGGTGTACCAGTCCTGATGATCCTGATGCATATTTTGGTTGAGCTGTTTGATGATGTCGGTAAATACGGTGACGTGCCGAACCTGGGGCTGTTGCTCAAGCCATTCTCTAAACTGTTCGAGGTTGTGGAGGTAGTCTGGTTCGGTAATGCCGAATTCACCGTTGGCAGCGACTGAAAATTCAATGTTGGTAACCCCTGTTAGATGGTCGTTTACCCAATCGGTATCACTGCGATATTGAATGCTTTCATCGAACCAGTTGATGGAGTTGTCGTTGATCTCGTTGAGGGATACCAAATAGAGAGAAGTAACGGTGATCAATACAAGTGAGATAGTAAGCGGGGTCTGGTTTTTGGTAATGAATCGGGTAAGGCCATCAAAATTCAGGTTGATAATCCGGCTGGTCCGTTGCTTGTTATTGGGGTTTAAGTAGGTGGCTGCGGGGGCCAGAAAAAAGATGCTGAGGAAAAAAGCGGCCAATACACCGGTGGCGACAATGTTGCCCATTAGCCGATAGGGCGGCGCATCACTAAAGTTGAGGCTTAGGAAGCTCAGTGCGGTAGTGACTGAGGTGAGCAGTATCGGTTTGAAGTTTTTTTTCACGCTCGACTGCATGGCGGTGATTGCGGAGCCGGTCTGTTGGTGTTCCGCTTTGTAGCCGGTGATCAGATGGACGCAATCGGCGATGGCAATCGGTAAAATCATGGATGCGCCGGCGATACAGTCCGGGGTTAACTGGGCTCCTGCCCATCCCGTTAGCCCCATGGCAATTAGTACGGAGAGCAGGGTTGTCAGCAAGATTAGTGCTGCAATCATGAGGTTGCTGATCGCGAATACCAAAAACAGCAGCATCACGCCGAAGACCAGTGGAAATAGTTTCATCGAGTCGTGTTCAGAGGCTTCCGGAAACGCGTTGTTGCCCATTAGCTGGCCGGTCAGGTAAAAAGAGGTACCGGGGTAGCGTTTCTCGTACTGGGTAATCAAATCCCGTACATATTTCACAACCTCGGGTGTTTCTACCAGCTCATTTTTTCTGGGTAAGTTGATCGATACATTGATGGCGGTAGCTTTGCCATCCGCCGAAACCAGTGCGGAGACCAGGCGAGGTTCACTTAGGGCAATGGATTTGGTCTGGCTGATCTGTGTGGTGGTCAGGTTGGTTGCTTCTTCAAATAGTGGTTCTACCACCAGATCATCGTCAACTGCATAGGTATGCTGGAAGTTGGTCATCGAGTCGACGCGGCTGGAATAGGGTATCTGCCATGCGTCTGCGGTTAACTGCTCGAGCAGATCAAGCATCTCCGGGGTGAACAGATCGCCTGTTTCAGGGCTGATGGCGATCAGAATGTTGTCGTTATCCGAATAGTCCAACTGCATTTTTTCATAGGCCATGCGTTGGGGGTTGTCGTTGCTGAAATAGGCTCGGTAGTCGACAGACAGGCTGAGCCTGTGTACGCCGGAGATTGAAACGATTGCGACAATGGCAGATAGAATGATCCAGAGCAGCCTGTTGTTGATCACGGATTGACTGATGTTCATCGTTTTTCCTGCCTTGAACGGTTATTCCTTGGCTAGCTCATAGTTGGCTATTTTGATAATGAGCTTCTGGATTGGGTTCGCATTTCCTAGCGGGCGCCAGGTTTTCTTGAGGGT
>JAHRWD010000048.1 GCA_019090315.1 Pseudomonadales bacterium | reverse complement strand
CTATTCAAGGCCGAAAACACACCCAAACAACACTCAATTGATCCAGCTACAATCCCACAGGACAATACCGGCTCAGAATCAGGTATCACAGAGCAACTATTTTAACTCTGACATGGCTCGCAGAGCTCATCAACCGCTACACATACCCTCATCACACTGACATCAATCCGATCCGGATTGATGTCAGTGAGTTTCGATGATCCGAATAGGGTAGAATGAGAGTTTATATATCTTGAGAGACCTTTGCACGGGAGATGATTTTGCTCTCAGGCAAGGCAAAAACGCGCACCGAGAGGGAGTTTACAAGTGTAAATGACCGATTGAGCACGTTTTTAACGCAGCATGGGAGCAAAATGGCTCTCGTGCAAAGGTCTCCTTGAAAAACTAGAGGTAGATCTATGGATATTATGCAAACCATCAAAGAGCAAATTGAGGGCAACACCATCATTTTATATATGAAGGGTTCCCCACAGGCTCCACAGTGTGGCTTTTCTTCAAAATCATCACAGATGCTAATGGCATGTGGAGAGAAATTCGCATATGTGGATATTCTTGCAAACCCTGAAATTCGCTCCAACCTGCACAAGCATGCAAATTGGCCGACCTTCCCGCAGCTATATGTAGCCGGCGAATTAATCGGTGGCTGCGATATCCTGATCGAAATGTATGAGAGCGGGGAGCTCAAGACACTTGTAGCCGATGCGGCTAGCGCTGCAAACGACGATTCAGCCTAGAAGTCTGTCGGACTTAATGAACCACAACCCGGTGTACCCTACGATGGGATTGTGGTTCAAAGTTTCACCCATTCAAATCTGACTCTCTCGACAGGTTCGAAGAACCGTTTAGCGGCTTCACCTTCACTTTCTTAATACGATTATCCGCAACCTGAATAATTTCAAATAGATAACCACCTGTTTCCAGGCAAATATTGGCATCCGGAATGGCTTGCAGGTGCTCAATAATAAGTCCATTCACAGTCTTAGGACCATCTACCGGCAGCTCCCATTCCAGGTTTCGGTTAATCTCCCGAAGCGAAGCAGTACCATCAATAAGAAAATAACCCTGCTCATCCTTTGGAATTCCCTGACTGCTGGTTTCAGCAAAATTGGTAGTAAACTCCCCGACAATCTCTTCGAGAATATCCTCCAGTGTCACAATCCCCAGCACATCACCATATTCATCTACCACCATACCGATTCGGCGTTTCTCATGCTGAAAGTTGAACAGTTGCGTGTGCAGCGCAGTGCCTTCTGGAATGAAATAGGGCTCTCTGGCAATCTCCTCCAGCGTTTCATGGGTCAGGTCATCTTGCAATAAAAACCGTGCGGTATTGCGAAGATGCAATATACCTACAACATCATTCAGATCACCGCGAAACACCGGTAACCGGGTATGCACGGATGTACGCAATTGATTGACGATATGTCCCATATCATCTTCCAGATCCACACCCACCACTTCACTTCTAGAAATCATAATATCCTCGACACTATGTTTTTCAAGATCAAGAATACGTAGTAGCATCTTCTGCCGACGTGGGGGAATCAGGGAACCGGACTCGTGAACCAACGAACGCAACTCTTCAGAACTCAAGTGATCATCCGTCACATTCGTGACATCTATGCCGAACAATTTGAGCAAATTGTTGGTTACAAAGTTTACCGTCGATACCACCGGCGAAAGCAGTTTCATTAACGGTGCCAGCAGCAATGAAGCAGGAAATGCGATTCGCTCTGGATGCAGTGCCGCGACCGTCTTGGGGGTTACCTCTGCAAAAACCAGCAGAACCAACGTCAGTACGACCGTTGCAACGCTTGCCGCCAATCCAACATGACTCGGCCCCAATATCTGTATTGCCAACAGAGTTGCCAACGAAGCGGCCAAATTGTTAGCGAAGTTGTTACCCACCAAAATCAGGCCGATCAGACGATCAGGGCGTTTCAAAAGTGCCAATACCCGCCTGGCGCTTGTATTTTCCTGGGATGCCAAATGCTTAAGGCGATATCGATTGAGCGCCATCATGGCGGTTTCGGAGCCGGAGAAAAAAGCCGATACCAGCACCAGAATCACCAGTACTGCTATCAAAAATGACGGCGGAAGGTTTTCCACAGAGAGATCAGAATCCAATAAAATTCAAGCGGAGAGAGGCCAAACTACAGGACAATTTCAGCAACCAGCTTGCTGCCCAAAAATGCCAGCATCAGAATCGAAAAGCCAACCCAGGTCCATCTAATCGCCACACTACCGCGCCAACCCAATTGATACCGCCCCCACAACAAAATGGCGAATACAATCCAGGATACGAGTGTAAGCACTGTTTTGTGCACCACATGCTGGGCAAACATATCTTCGAGGTAGATGTAGCCACTGGCAATCGCAGCCGATAACAAACCGATACCGATCCACAGCATCAGAAACAGCAGTGACTCCATTTTTTCAATCGGAGGAAGGGTCGCAATTATATCGTTAGTATGGTGCTGTTTAATCTGCCGGTTCTGAAATGCCAGTAGTAGCGCCTGCACAGCAGCCAAAGAAAGTACGGAATAGGCCAGAATAGAGATCAAAATATGGATCGCAATCCCTGAATCGATAAGCTGCCGGGGTTGATAGCTCTCATTTGGCAGTATCGCCAGCACAATCGAAAATAGCGTTACCGGAATGGCCAAAATCAACAGATTTTCCAACTGTGCATACGCCGAGCCTAGCAGCACCAGAATAATCACCTGCAAGCTGACCAGGGAAAAAATATTGTAGAGCCCCAGATCAACACCCTCGGCAACAAAAATCTGCCGATACAGCCAAGCGCTATGAAGCAACACTGCACCCGTACAAAAAAACCAGACTCGATACTTATGGGTTTGTTCTTTGCCACGCAGATCCAGCCCCTGGAAAACAAGACCCAAAATATAGAAAAAACCTGCACCGGCACCAAAATAGAAAGCTGTCATCAAAAAACTGTTTTTATAATTAAATAGACCTGCATTTGACCTGAATTCAAAACAGACTGGGTTGCGTATTCGGGATTGGTTATAATCCTCTCTTTGCTTAACCGAAACAAGCGGATATTCCACCATGTTCGACAATCTAAGCGGCCGCCTTACCTCAACGCTCAAAAGTATAACCGGCCAGGCGCGATTAACCGAAGACAATATTCAGGCCACCCTGCGCGAAGTGCGCATGGCACTGCTGGAGGCGGACGTAGCGCTTCCCGTAGTTAAGGACTTTGTCAAACGGGTCAAACAACGGGCCATTGGCTCCGAGGTAATGAACAGCCTCAGCCCCGGCCAGGCCTTTCTAAAGGTTGTCGAAGCTGAACTGATTCACACCATGGGGGATGCCTGCGAAACCCTCAACCTTTCGGTTCAACCCCCCGCCGTGATTTTGATGGCCGGCCTACAGGGTGCGGGTAAAACCACCACCGTCGCCAAGCTAGCCCATTTACTCAAAACCCGCGACAAGAAAAAGGTGATGGTTGCCAGTGCCGACGTCTATCGTCCCGCGGCGATCAAACAGCTAGAAAGACTCGCCACAGAAGTAGGCGCAGAGTTCTACCCCAGCAGCGGCGATCAAAAGCCAATCGATATCGCCAAAAACGCGCTGGAACAAGCCCGTAAAAGTTTCGCCGATATTCTGATCATCGATACCGCAGGCCGACTGCATATCGACGAAGAGATGATGGGCGAGATCAAAGACCTGCACAAGGCCATCACCCCCGCAGAAACCCTGTTTGTCGTTGACTCCATGACAGGCCAGGATGCCGCCAACACCGCCAAAGCCTTTAACGAAGCGCTACCGCTAACCGGCGTAGTACTCACCAAAGCAGACGGTGATGCCAGAGGCGGTGCGGCGCTATCCGTACGACAGATCACCGGCAAGCCGATCAAATTTATCGGTATGGGTGAAAAAATCGATGCGTTAGAGCCGTTCCACCCGGATCGAATCGCTTCTCGAATCCTCGGCATGGGCGATATGCTATCGCTGATCGAAGATGCCGAACGCACCATCGATAAAAAGAAAGCAGAGAAACTCACCAAAAAACTCAAGAAAGGTAAAAAATTCGACCTTAATGATCTCCGCGACCAACTCGAACAGATGCAAAACATGGGCGGCCTTTCCAGCATGATGGATAAGATGCCAGGCATGTCCGGCATGAAGGATGCGATCGAGCAGGATTCGGCGAAAAAGAGTTTCACTCAGATGTCAGCACTGATCAACTCCATGACACCCAAGGAGCGACGTTACCCCGACAGCATCAACCCCTCCCGAAAAAAACGGATCACCGCCGGTTCCGGCACCCAGATCCAGGACCTTAATCGTCTGCTGAAACAACACAAGCAGATGCAAAAAATGATGAAAAAGATGAACAAAAAAGGCGCGATGGACAATATGATGAAACAGATGGGTAATATGGGTGGTGGCGGGGGCATGCCACGGTTCTAACCAATTCACCCGTAGGTTGGGCTGAAACATGAAGCCCAATCACGTGCTAGCGAATATTTGAAAGAACTCTAATTTAGATTTTGACCGCCATTTATGATCACTCGAGTCTGATACCATCGATAGTGCTAAATATATCTAAATCCAAAATCAAACGACCTTGAGTATCAATAGAACCTAGACCAACTAAATAAATTGGTCTTACTGGGTCTAACTCCTTCGATAGAATATCTATAGCAAACATATACCTAGCGTCGCCACAATTCGTACATTGCAACACACTCAAAATTTTTATATCGCTTCCAGCTTCTAAATTTATTCTTTTTACTATGTATCGACCGCCAGATCCTGGCTTGCGAGACACATCATACACATCGATTCTCTTCTCTTTGCTAACCCCCAAACTAGTGCCATGTATCACCAGGGTTTCCATGGTCCGATAACTAGTACTGATTAAGTGCAAATATTTATCAGCACTGCTTACATCTTCATATTTCGCGCGGCTATCACAGCCTAGCAATACAACACACAAAAAATACAAACAGTACTTATTCACGCAACCCCTTCGCAAGGTGACTGAGTTCAACCCCAGGCTCTAAACCACCTGCTTCTTAACCGGTGGTTTAATCCAGAATGCCATCACTACAAACACACAGGCCAGTGCTGAGTAGGTGAAAAAGGATGTGTTGTAGCTCTGGGTTGCATCATAGGCGGCACCGACCATTATCGGCCCGGCGGCACCTAATACGGTGACCATCACACCGCGGGTTGCGTACAAGGGCGCATAACTGCCTGGGCCAAAGTAGTTCGCAATCAACGATGGACTCGCTACAGACGCCAGGCCGTAACCAAGACCAAACACCGCTGCGAAGGCGTATGCCGTTAGGGTACTGTCGGCAAAGGCGAGCATGCAAATACCTATTAGCTCTAACAACAGACCGCCTGCCAGCATATAACGCGGGTCAAAGCGATCGGCGAGGCCGCCGGAAGCCAAGCGGCCAAATGTACCCAGCAGACCAGTAATACCCAGCGCCGCAGCGGCTATCACCTGGGATACGCCCAGATCCTTCATGTGCAATACCGCCTGACTGCTGACGATCATGCTACCTAGCACCGCCATCGCAGCACCGAGCACGATAATCCAGAAAGTTGAGGTTTTGAGCGCTTCTTGAACTGTCCAGGTTTCGGTAGAGCGGAATACTTTTGAGCGGGATACGGTTTCTTCAGCACTTTCGATTTCTTCGGGAATCGTGGATGGATCGACTCCATCTACATAGGTTCCAACGTCCGATGGCTTATCCCGTACCACGATCGCGATTGCCAGGGATGAGATCAGTGCAGAGCAGCCCATCAGGCCCCAGACTATTTTCCAGTCGCCATATTGCTCGATTACCCATACATAGGTTGGCGCCGCTACAAAAGCCCCTAAACCAGAAGCACCCATAAAAATACCAATGGCCAGGCCACGTCGTTTTGAAAACCAGTTGGTAATGAGCTGGGTTCCGGGAATCACGGTCTGCATCGCCATGCCGATTCCGAGTACCACCATACCCATGTAGAAGGCGGTAAGACCCTCGGTCATATAGAGCCAAACAGTGGACAGGGCGATTACGACACCGCCGCAGGTCATGGTCAGCCGGGCGCTAAATCTGCGAATCAGATAGGCCACTAGCGGGCCACCAAAACCGAGGGCAACGGTTACCACGGAGAAGCCGGCACTGGCTTGTGCGCGGGACCAGCCGGTGGCTTCGATCATTTGCGGCATGACCACCGAGAAACCGTAAAAAATCGAACCAATCGAAAGAAAATAAACAAATGCCAGTACAGCTAGCAGTCTCCATCCGTAAAACATCGGGGTAACGCCTCTTTTATTATTAGTACGTAACTTTGCACGAGAGCCATATTGCTCTCGTGCAAAGGCTTCAGTATGCAATTTTTCCGCCCGGTAACCTGAGCGCACCCTACAAAAACCCCGTCGGTCTGACCATTGCAGAGACTGAGGAATTTACTTCCGGGGTGTTAATGAAAACCGTTTTTCGCGTGGGATTCTAATGGATAAGCCGCTAGAATGCGATTTCGCCTATTTTCTATCCATTGCAATCTATACGATTTTTACAAGGTTGAACCCGTGATAAATGAACATCGACCACTCTACATAAAAAGATTCTTCGAATGGTATCAGCAGTTCTATATTCGCCATTTTCTCGAGCCGCAATTCACTCGGCTCGGTAAGAATTATGCAATGCTCAAGCCTTGGTCGATTGAGGTATACGGCGCACCAATCTGCATTGGTAACTCCGTCCACCTGATCTCAAATAGTGAAGACAAGATCCGTTTTACGGTGTTAGGGGATGGTGCAATCGAGCTGGGAAACTACGTATTGATCTGCCCGTCGGTCCGGATATCTTCGGCCTCATCGATCAAAATTGGCAACAACTGCATGGTAGCCAGCCACGCTTATATAACCGATGCGGACTGGCATGATATCTATGACCGCACCCAACCGATTGGCAAAACCTCACCCATCGTACTGGAAGACAATGTCTGGATCGGTGACAGTGCGTTGGTATGCAAAGGGGTTACGGTGGGTGAAAACAGTATTATTGGCGCGGGCGCAGTGGTGGCCAGCAATATACCCGCCAACTCCATTGCGGTTGGCAACCCGGCACGGGTGATAAAAACCCTCGATCCCGACACGCCGATGGTCACCCGCAAACAGCTGCTGGATAACCCGAAGCTTGAACAAAAGCTACTGGAAATGGACAAACGAATGCTTGCCAGCAACAGCTTTTGGGGTTGGTTACGGAGCATGTGGTTGCCTCGCAGGGGCGACTAACCCGGCCAATACGCCCACTCCGATCCACTATCCGGCCTCACCCAACCTTCAAATAAGCTCTTTGCTTATCACACAAAGGAGTATGCATCGAAGCCCCGAAAAGGCTACAATGCTGGGCTTTGGTTTCAAATAAAGTAGATCTCATGGCAAAGAAAGATAAAGTAAAAATCCTCGGAGAAGAGTGGAGTGACGAGCGCGTCAAAGGTTTTCTCGATGTTCGGCCCGTAGCGGGCGAATCCGAGGATTTCCACATACTATTAACCGCTTACCGCGGCATGGAAGTAGAAAAATTCGGCAGATTCGTTAGCTTTTACGTTGAAGCCGGGCGTGATATCAACGCCGCTAACGTGCGCGGCGAAACCCTGCTCCATATTGTAAGCCAACACGCCTGCAGTGAAGAGTACAAGGATGCACTGGCTCAAGCTGGCGCTCATTAGCAAACAACCCATAATAATCATCAGGTAATTTAAATAATGAAGACTATGTACGGCCACCGTTTTCAGTCGGTGGAAGAGATCCAGGAAGAGTTTGAAAAAGGCGGTTATATCTGTAGCAAAGAAATTGCTACCTGTCTTTACATCGCATTTAACCTGCAAAAACCGATGATGGTTGAAGGCCCAGCGGGTGTTGGTAAAACCGAAATGGCAAAAACTGCCGCAGAGATTCTTGGTGTACCGCTGATCAGGTTACAGTGCTACGAAGGCCTGGATGAGTCCAAAGCATTGTACGAATGGAAATACGGCAAACAACTTCTGTATACCCAACTGCTAAAAGAAAAGCTGAACGACTTTATGGGTGACGCAGAAACCATGGAAGAGTCCATGGCTGTGTTACACAGCAAAGAGGATCTATTCTTCTCTGAGGATTTCCTTGAACCTCGTCCACTGTTTAAAGCATTAAAAGAAAAAGCCGGTTGCGTATTACTGATCGATGAAGTCGATAAATCTGATCACGAATTCGAAGCATTCCTGCTTGAAATCTTGTCAGAATTTCAGGTATCTATTCCTGAAATCGGTACCTTGTCAGCAGATATCAAACCCTTCGTATTTTTAACCAGTAACAACAACCGTGAGATGAGTGATGCGTTGAAACGTCGCTGCCTGCATCTTAACGTGCCCTACCCTGATCCTGAAATTGAGCGTCGAATCCTCAACAGCCGAGTCCCTGAGCTGAAGGAAAACCTGCAGAAAAACCTGGTTGATTTCATTCACCAGATCCGTGAAATGGATCTGAAAAAATCGCCTTCCATCAGTGAAACCATTGATTGGGCCAGAGTTCTGGTACTTCTTAATGCGGAACAGCTAGACAAGGAGTTTGTCGAAACCACACTCAATACTGTCCTCAAGTTTGAAGACGATATTGAAGCGGTTAACGAGCAGCTGGAAGGTTTGTTAGAGAACATGAACTCACCGAAAAAGTAGGCTGGAGAAACCCTATGCAGGCCGTTCTTGAAGATTTTTTAAAAGCTGTTCGTAGTCACGATATTACCGTTTCGTCTGCGGAGAGCATTGAGGCCGGCCACACATTGGAGTTGATAGGATTTGAGAATCGCGAGATTCTCAAATACGCCCTCTCTGCCACGCTGGCCAAAAATGTCGAAGAAAGAGAAAGCTTTTCGAAATGTTTCGATGGCTTTTTCTCTTTTGAGAGTTTTAAGGAACGCGAACAGGAAGCCGACGAACAAAAACAGATCAAGAAAGAACTGGAAGAGTACCAGGGTGATTCCGAGCTGGTAAAACTGATGCTTGCCAAGGATCAGGTGGCACTGTCCAACAAAATGAAAACCGCAGCCCGTGAAGTAGGCATTACCGATATCTGGTTTTTTACTCAGAAAGGGATCTACTCACAGAAAATCATGAAAGAGATGGGCAGTGGTGAGATCGGTGATGAGATTGCTGCACTTTCGGGCGGCACCTGCCCAACCGCAGCGGCTCAGGCCAACCGATTACGTCAGGTTAGAAAAGGCCTGCAAAGTGAAGTACAGAACTTCGTTGAACAGCAGCTTGCGATCTACGGCGCTAATACCAATAAACGCCTGCGGGAAGAGTTTCTCACCAACGCCCGGCTATCCAATATTGAACGTCGCGATTTTCATCGTATGCATGAAATTGTACGGAAAATGGCAAAGCGTCTTAGCGATACCTACGCGAAGAAACGCAAACAGACCCAGCGCGGTCAGCTCGATTTTCGTAAGACTATGCGTAAAAATGTTGCTTATGATGGCGTGCCGTTCGAGACATTCTGGCGTACTAAAAATGTAGATAAGCCAAAAATTGTTGCGGTCTGCGATGTCAGCGGATCAGTCAGTGATTACTCACGTTTTTTATTGCTGTTTCTCTATAGCCTTAAGGATGTTCTGAGCCGTATCGACAGTTTTGCCTTTTCAGGCAGTCTTGTTGAGGTCAATGAAATCTTTGAGGACTATGCAGTTGAGCAGGCGATTGAAGTTGCATTGAAAGAGGGGGGCGGAGGCTCTACCGATTACGGCCAAACCTTCGAAGATCTAAAACGTGATCGCCTTGAAAACCCTAACAATCTAATGAACATTGATAATAAAACCAGTGTAATTATTCTTGGTGATGCCCGTAACAACTACGGTGATCCAAGAACCGATATCCTGAAACTAGTGTATCAGCGTGCGAAACGAGTGATTTGGCTGAACCCTGAACCCCGAATCAGCTGGAACACCGGGGATTCGGAGATGGATAAATACCGACCTTACTGCCATCTGGTCAGTGAATGCAGCACCATCAAACAGCTTGAATTGATGATTGATGACCTGCTGAAGGTTTCTTTCGCATAGTAGACTATTTGAATTTGATGGTTACTTTTATTCTGGTGTTTCACTATCACGTGAACGCCGGGCCATTGAAGAGCGAACATAGTCAATCGCTTTCTTTACAGCACTATTGACCCGCTCCTCTATCTCCCTGCTTTCCTGAGGTGAGAGATAAAAGCTAGCATCCACATCATGCCTTACATAGCGGGGAGGCAGATGATTTAGCGCCACGCATACGATATCGGAAAAAAAACCGGGTTCATTTTCAGTGTCATCGATCGCTTTTTTTGCACAATCGATCACCAGTCGCTCGTAATAGTTATGAATCTCGCTTAATTCGCTTCCTACACCGTAGCTGTATCGCTGACCAAATATCATAGTAAGACCTCGAATAGGTGTTTGTGTGAATCCCTAAGGAACCTCTGATTAAGTCGATTAGAATTAGGCTGAGAAAAAAGGGCTTCTAATTTTCACGAAGTAAGGCGTATTAGTGGTTCTAATGCAACGAACTGCGGGGAAACTAGAGGGCGTTTTAGCCAGCATAAAATAATTGGACTTGGTCAGAGGTTCCTTCAGTATAGATAGAAAATCCACCTCCATCGCCAACAATCCCCAGCCACACCATTTTAAGGAACAGTAAATGCGGTCTTTTGTATCAGAACCCGTCACCGAAGGCCCCGTCAACTGGAAAGTACTCCGCAAACTAGGCTCCTATCTTTCGGAATATAAAGGGCGTGTTGCCGCAGCTTTAACACTATTAATATTCGCGAAACTATCCGGTGTCGGTATGCCACTGGTGTTAAAACGGGTCATTGACAGCCTTGACCCCTCTTTGCTTTCCGAGCAGGGCATTGCACTCATCGTAGTACCGATCGCTCTATTGATAGCCTACGGCACACTAAGGTTTTTCAACGTATTCCTTGCGGAGATGCGGGACACCGTATTTGCCAGAGTGAATGAACGCGCGCAACGCAAGATTGGGCTGGAGGTGTTTCGTCATCTTCACAATCTGGATCTGGATTTTCATCTTTCCAGGCGCACCGGTGGCCTTTCACGGGATATCGAACGAGGTACCCGCGGCATCAACTTCCTGCTGCGATTTGGCCTGTTCAATATTATTCCCACGCTGCTGGAGGTGGCACTGGTTACAGGCATTTTGTTCGTCAAATACAGTGGTGCCTACGCAATTGTGGCCCTGGTTTCTGTGGTCGCCTACGTCTCATTCTCTGTTTTTGCTACTGAATGGCGTACTGAATTTGTACGCAAGGCCAACCTACTCGACAGCCAGGCCAACTCCCGCGCTATTGACGCACTGCTCAACTATGAGACGGTAAAATACTTCGGCAATGAAGAGTACGAGGCCAACCTCTACGACAACAATCTGATCTCCTGGGAGTCGG
>JAHRWD010000047.1 GCA_019090315.1 Pseudomonadales bacterium | reverse complement strand
GATGTGTATAAGAGACAGGTATGGCTCCCATGGTAATTGGATTAATGGCAGATGCAGCGCTTGCTAGTTGGCATATGAGTGATCGTGAAAGGTGCTTACGTGATTTCGTTGTTATTCTTCAAGAACTCAACGAGGTCGATCAAGCAAGCTCTCTAAATGCCGCCCATTGTCATGCGGTGTGCCGCCACGTTCTACTTTGGCTTGATCAAGAGGCAACTGGTAAAAAACGGTTACTTGCTGGCGGTGAAGAAATAACGATATACCCTGGCATCGTAAGTAATCCTGAACCTTCGCCGGAAATCGATAAGAGGCACATCACCCCTATCGAAATGGCTTGGTATATGTTGGCAGCGGTAGAGAATAATAGTTTGCTAGATGTTGGAATTACTCTGCGCTTAGCTACGTACCTGCCAAAAGGACCTGTAGTCGAAGGTCAGTTCTTACTGACATTCGCAATAATGAAAAAATCTCTTGGACTGCACAATATCGCGCTTTTCGTCGCAGCCTTGGGGGAGGTAGTAACTTGGTGGGCTTTTGTTAAGGAACAGGAAGATCTTAAAAACAGTTTCGATACTTTAAATGTAACGTATGGCTCTCTGCCTGTTGCTGCGCCGGAGCAGCAGCATGAACTTACCGAGGCAACGGAGCAGTTGGTACTCGGTTTTGTCGCAAATAGCATTTTTGAAGAAGAATTTTTTGAGTTCGGTGCTCTTATAGACGCAATCGAAAAAAGTAATGACTTAAAAGTACGAATGGTTTTTTTGGATTGTTTACGCGGTAGCGACATAGCAGTGGATTACGTAACTTCGGCGGCCTTATTACTCGTTTCGTATAGACAGGGCATTGAGGAGAACCGGACACCATCACCTATTCAGGTTTTCGAGTTGATCTTTATAGTGTTTCAAATTGTTGGCAAGACTATCAATGCTAGTGCGGTGGCAAAGTCAGCTTTCAAATGGTTAAGCAGCAAGTGGGACTTTATCTCGGAGCATCAGCGGTTTCTACTGAAGTCTCCTGCAATGCACGAAAAATTTATTGCTCAAGCGTTAAAGAGCGAAAATGACAGCGTGGTTAATAAAACGATTGGTCTATTGCAAGCGATACTCCCAATTTTGGGAATTGGAAATGAAAGTGAACTGAAGAGGGCTTTAAACAAAATGCTGCAAAGCTAAAGCCGGAATCTAAAAACCATGGAGTCAGATCAGGGCCTTTTTCGCAGCACCGCCATAGGAGAAACAGAGCCATGGGAGCTACCATTCCAACATTAACGCTAATGTCTGACAATCGGAAGAGCCCTTAAACTGTATAAAGGTTCGATTTTCCAAAGAATTTAACTGCCAATTTTAATCGCTCATACATACTCTTTTAGCATGGCTGTAAACGTTCATCTGCTGTCCCCATAAAAACCCGATCAGGGTCTGATTGTTCTGCCCAGCAAAGGTTAAGGCGAGGCTGGTGGGGGCTGAAATGGCGGCGATGATAGGTATACCGCCTGCTAACGGTCGCCGAGCAGCAGTATGGAGTCACTCAGCGGTAATTCCTGGTTGAGTAGCGCATGACCGATCACCTTGTCGACGGCGTTGTATCGGCCGACGTCTTCTCGAACCGTTTGCAGGTTGGCGTTTAGATCGAACAGGGCGGCGGCGTGGGGCTGCTGGTGTGCTGGAAGGTAGCCTGATTTGCCTGTAGGCGATGGGGAAACCGGCACCGCCATGACCACGCAGTTGGCTGGCTTTGATCTGTGCCAATAACAGGGGGGCGTTCGGCGAGGGTTGTTTTAAGACCGGAGTAAAGCTATTGGGTGACCTCATCGCACCCAAGTAGGTAGGGCATCAGTACTGCAAGTGCTTTGTCGGGGGTAGGGAAATATTGGTTTTGCGGAGGATTGAGTGGGCTACCAGGTGCGCTGAGGTAACGCTCTACTTGTAACTCGATATCGCCCTGGTCAAACGGTGGTACGGGCGCGTCAGGCCGGCTGCCAGCGGTTACTGGTCTGCAACCGCTCTGTGCAGGAGCTTTCTGATTTGCTGGACCAGCTATAAGCCAGGGTTGTTTTAAGCGATAAAAAAGCCGGTATTGACCGGCTTTTTTCGTTTGGGAAGAGGCGCTTCTAGCGGCGACGGTTCAGCGCAAACAATATTGCGGCTAATCCAAATAGGGCCAGGGTTGAGGGCTCATCTACCGAGACTGGAGTGACGGCCATGGCGGCGACATTAGCGGATTGAACGGATAGGGTAATTAATACCAGCATGGTGTTGATGAATTTCAATTAATGTCTCTTTTGGTAATGGATTGATGAACGTCAGCGGGCGGGTGACCCGGCTGCTGGCCTCTGATGAAGATGGTTTCTCATAGGCCATAGCAAAGCTGGTGCCAAAAAAATATTTTTATAGAAATCAAATGGTTAACGAGTGCTACTGAAAAACCTGCTGGGAGAGGTGGTCGGGGGGGACTGTTAGTTGTTGGCTTTGTGGAGGAGTTGTCGAGAATTCGACAAAATTGACAGGGCTGGGTTGGGTCTGTCTCTT
>JAHRWD010000046.1 GCA_019090315.1 Pseudomonadales bacterium | reverse complement strand
GTCTAGTACGTTTATTCATTGATCACCTGTTTTTCTATTGAGGTGATACTATCACCTCTTATCAGGTGGCCAGTTTTACTATGCCACTACACTGCGCTCATAACACCTGAAAGTAGTCTATAGCCGGATAGTACAAAGCTAGTTTTATCGGTCGATCCTCCAGTTGCAGGAACCCATCGGAATAGGTCTGCATCTGTTGTTGGTATTGAACTGCTTGTTGTTGTAGGAAGTGATCGAGGCTCTCTGTATTTGCCGGGTTTTGTGGGTCGATAGCTGGTTGAGATGATTTGTAGTCGATGATCCAGCGTATTCCCTGTTGATCAATAAAGGTTCTGTCTACGCGGTATTGTTTGTATCCGGTAGCTGTTTTTATCGAGAACGGCCATTCAACCTGGCTGTCGGTGTGACGGTTATCCAGTAGCCATGCGCCATGTTCACCGGTACAGCAGCGGCTAATCTGTTTTGCAATGGTGGCGACTGCCTGTTCCAGCCCCAGATAAACACCCTGTTGTTGGAGCTGGTTCTGCCAGACTTGTCGCTGTTTTTCTATCCGTTGTGGGTTCCAGCTTTCGATTCCATCTTCGGTGATTTGTGCAAGGGTGCGGTGTACCAGTGTGCCTATTGCCGCTGCAGTGCTATTGATCTCGCCTTCGTCCGCGGGGAGTTCGTTGCTTGCCTGGGATGCTGTATTCTGTTCTTTAGTAAAAGAATGTTGATCTATAAATTCAAAGTCGGATTGCCAGCCAGCGGGTAATTGCAGTAATGGTTGATCAAGAGCTGTAGGTTGTGCAGCATCAAAATCGGATTCGGTTATATCGGTTTCATCTATTTCAGCTTGTTCGAGAATATCGGGCCATAGAAATTTCAGCAGCGAATTTTTGATGGGTGATTTATAGCATTCGTTAAGAGGTTTATCGATCTCCGGTTGCTCTTCTTTAGCAGTATCATCAGTATCGCTATCCGCATCGCTCTTTATATTGCCAAGTAAAAAAAGTCGGTTTTTAGCGCGGGTAATAGCTACATATAACAATCGTTTTAGTTCATTTGTACTGCGTTTCTGATCGATATATTTTAAGTATTCCTGTATTGAATCCTGTGAGTTTTCAAAGCTTGATTGAATCGGCGCAAGTAGTAATTCGTTATTGTTTTGATCATTTCTATAGATATGCCAATTGAGAAGTTTATCCTCATTACCACGGGGAGGGCGTTCCAGAGATGGAAGGATCACGGTTTCAAACTCAAGCCCCTTTGCCTTATGAATTGTCATGATTTGCACAGCATTGGCTGAACTTGTCTGGGGTTGTGCGTACAGCCTTTGTAATCTTTTTTCCAGTATCGGAATATCCGGTAATTGACCATCACTACAGAGGTTTTCGATAAGAGAAAAGTAACCTCGCGTGTTGTCCAGGGCAGTTGAACTTTCAGTGAATAACATACCGCCCAGTTCGATCCAGCAACCTTCGAGTAGTACCCGGAATGGCTTTCGGCCAATTTGATCAAGACAGCGTTTCAGAGGGTGTATCAGTCGTTCTATTCGCAGCTGATCGTCAGCATTTAGCTGTTGAATAAGTTCAGCTGCATGTAGCTGTTGCCAGATAGTTGTGTTCTTGTCTGCAGAGCCGGAATCACTGATTGTAAGCAGTGATTTCAGAGTCAGGCCGCAGGCGGGAGAGCGCAGCAGTGCGAGCCAGGCGATTCTATCGGCGGGATGGCACAATGCCCTTGTCAGAGTTTGTAGGTCACCTATGTATGGCAGCCCTGCCAGTGGATCAATATCAACCGCCTGAAAGGGGATGTTGGCACGTTTTAACTGCTCGACAATGGTTAGAAGGTGGGTGCGGGCTCGTACCAGAATTGCAATTTTCCCTTCAGGTTCCTGCTGTTGTGATTGATGAATAAGTTCGACGGTTTTGTCAGCCTGGGCTGTATGGTCAGGTGCATCTACAAATAGAAAACTCTCAACTGCCACGCACGGAGCAGGCAGGGCAGGGCGGGATGCAGTTGATGCGGAGTAGGCGATCTCTCCGTGAAGCCAACTGTTGGTGTCACCAAAAATCTGGCTAAACTGGGTGTTTATCCAGTTTATGATTCCAGCCTGTGAGCGGAAGTTAGCGGTAAGCCGCAGTGATTCAAGCGCTATATTACCCACGCCATTCTGCTGGGTAGACAGGTAAATACCGACATCAGCCTGGCGGAATTTGTAGATCGATTGCATTGGATCACCCACCAAAAAAAGCGAACGTCCATCATCGGGCTGCCAGCCTAATGTTAATTTTTCCAGTAGCTGTATCTGTAGATTTGAGGTGTCCTGAAATTCGTCAATGAGGATATGCTGAAAGCGATAATCAAGGGAAAGTGCTAAGTCAGTTGGCTGTTGTTCTGTACCCAATGAGCGCAGTGCGGCAAGGGATATCTCACTGTGATCACAGTTCTGTTGTTCATCAAAAACTATTTTCAGGCTGGCATAGAGGGTTTTTAATAAAATGAACAAACTATTTAACAGCGCTGCCTGTTCTTCAGAATAGTTTGGGACAGGCAGTTTTTTTATGACTGAAAGCTGTTCAATTAGGGTTTCATTGTTTGCAATATCGCTGAGGCAGGCGAGGAATTGTTGCTTGTGCTCTGCATGTTTTTTTCCAGCCGGGAAACCCTGGTTTTTGGTGATGCTTTTTCTTACGGTATCCGTTTTGGTTAACACAAGTTCGGCAATCGCTTTCCATTGATTCAGACTATTGATTGAAGCGTCGGGGATGGAGCCTAGTCCCTCTAGTTGCGTGATGATCGAGTTACTGTCTGCTTCCAGCAGATGTTGAGCCGCCTGGGCTGCGCTTTCGGTAAACTCGGCTGATACTGAGGCGGTCAGGCTTCTACGAACGCTTTTTAGCTCCGCTTCAATCAGATCCTGTAAGTTGTTTTCAATATGAATGAGCATCTCGTCTGGTGCGTCGTGCAGCACCATCGGTAGCCATTGGTCGCGTATTGCCAGCATCTCAATCAGCCGCTGTTCAACCCGTTGATATCGATTGTCCAGATGTTGCAACAGGTGTTTCAGAGATTGCTGGGTGTCGCTATCGGCCAGCTCTAGCAGGTTGCGCACCGCCTGTTGGTATAACTCCTGCGGCTCTTCTGAAATGGATACGGTACTGCCCATCCCTGATAAAACCGGCATCTGTCGAATTAGAAAGTGGTTAAAGCTGTCGATGGTACGAACCGCCAGGCGGCCCGGATTAAGCAGTAGATTCCAGCCCTTTTCCTGACTGCGCTGATAGACCTGTTTTCCCAGCTGGGCCTTTTCATTTTTGTGCGCTTCGGGATGAACCTGGTCGGTAAAAGCAGGGCTAATGGAGGAGAGAATGCGCTCCTTCATCTCCGCCGCTGCCTTGTTGGTGAAGGTGATGCAGAGGATCTCTTCTGGTTGTTCAACCGCTGCGAGAAGCCGCAACATACGCATGGTAAGCAGCTCGGTTTTGCCTGAGCCGGCGGGTGCCTGCACAATAAAAGAACGCTGGATATCCTGAGCCTGGTTTCTGGCTTGTTGGTCTGCGGGTGTGATCATGGATAGCGGGCTCATGCGGGTATACGACAAAGTGATTTCAGATGGCAATACGTGCAGGTGCTGGGTGCATCAAAAGGATCGACGGCTGCGTCACCATTTGCAAACTGCTGGGCGATATCTGTCAGAGCAGTGCGCCAAAACTGTAGTTGTTTGTCCCAGTCCTCCGGAAAATCGGCCTGCTTGATTTTTTCCAGCGGTTTGAGTTCTGGAAATCCCTCAGCCGAGTCGGTCACACCCTGCCATTTGGTTTCATTGCTTAACACTTGCTGGAAGGTCAATGTACTGAGGTTGTCTTGCTGCTGGATCGCGTAGAGTGGTAATTGTGGGTCCTGAGGGCGCTCACCAAACCAGTCTTTAGCGGAAATCGTGCTTCCGGTTTTATAGTCAATGCAGGCCTTTGTGCCATCTTCCAGTTGGTCGATACGGTCAATCTTAATTCGGATGTTGAGTTCGCCAAGCTGTACTGCCTGTGCCTGTTCCTGACTCAGCACGGTAAAAGGCTGGCGCTGCTTTTCTGCTTCCAGACTGGTGAGAATGGCCTGCTGTAGCCGAACCTGTTCGGTATCTAGAAACAGAAGCTGATCCAGTTCTGGCCACTGCTGTCGAAACGGTTTGAGCGATCGATTAATTGCATCTTCGATAAGCGACTGTAAATCAGGGTCGCTAATTTTCTGTAGATTCTCACTGCTTTGAAGCTGTTCCCATATGATCTCAAGCGACCGGTGTAACAGGGTGCCTCGGTTGGTGGGCTGAATACCTGGCTCGGGTGCATCCAGTGGGATTGCACCAAGCCGGTGTATTGCAAACGCACTAAATGGGCAGCGGGATTGATCCCTCAGAATTGAGCTGCCTCCTCGTGTGGCACTGTCTCTTGGAATCGCAGGCGCTTTGGCGTCGGCTACAGCGTGCAGCGAAATGTCCCGGCGGTGATCAAATAGTTTTCGAAAGAATGGCTCGATATCGCCAACAAGTTGCGCGGCTTCTATGGGTTCAAGATGGCGTATTAACGGACTGACCGTCAGCTGTGATTCACCTTCCAATTGCGGATAGCTGAACACGGATTGCCGGGCGCTGTGCTGATACCCTCTGGTCAGTTTTTGGCAAAAGGCCAGTTCCCGTTCATAACTGGAGCGGGGTAGATTGTGTTCACGTTGTAGTGATCTTGGTAGAAATGGATTGGGCTCCGCCTGGGTTGGCCAAGCTTGCTCATGCAATCCCATCACCCAAAGGTAATCAAATTGCAGGCCTGCGGCTTCAAGTGTTCCCAATACCTGAATTGAAGGATCCGGGCTGGACACCTGATACATCTCCTGACCGAGCATTGATCTCAAATAACCCAGCGCAGTGGAGTAGCTCACGTTTTCCTGCACAATATGCAGTTGCGCGAGATCATTAAGCTTTTTGTGGAATCGCGTAACGGTCTGATATTCGGCACTGGTAAGGGTTCGATCACCGGGCCAGCCTGCTATTTCAAGTCGCTGTTTGAACCGTGTTGGTGACTCCACGGTTGGCTGTTTGTGATTCGGGTGATCCTGTTGCTCTGAAATCTGCTCTAGAAATAGCTGAAAAATCGGGTTCGGGGGTTGCTCGGTACGGGATTCGATAAACTCGATCTGTGCCAACAAGGCCTTGCAGGAATACTGGCGCAAACCAGCGCCCCGTAGCTTTTGATCCAGCAACGCACGGCTGGATGATTCGCTTTGATGCCCTTGCAAGTAGGGTGAAAGCAGCAAACGGCTGATCTGTTCTATGCTGAGCTGACGTGGATCTAGCTCCAGTATAAAAAGTGCTTCCGAAATAATCATGGTTTTGCTGAGCGCGGTACCTGCCGAGAGGTTGTAAAGCGGCGAGGGTTGCTCAGTTTCATTGAGGAAATATTCAGGGGAAAACTGTTCCGCAAAAATATGTTCGACCGTGGCTTTTTCATTGGCTAAATCAGCAATCACGATGCCGATTTTTGCATCGGGTTGCTGTTTTAATCTATCCGCCGACCATTGTGCCGCCGCTTTGATTTCGTCATTGTGGCTATTGAAGGCGATGCGATGGCAGGACTCAGGAACCGTTTCAGGCTGATATCTTGAGATAGAGCAGCCACCTTTCTCGAAGGTATCCAGCATCAGCTGAAGGGCAGGGGTGATCTCCTCAAAACAATAGAGTAAAACAGAGCTGGGAATATTGAGCTGTTGCTGTTTAAAAAATGGTACCAGTTCATGGTGAATCTGGTTTTCACTGATCCAGTTTTGTGCGTTGCAGTGCTGTTCAAATTGTTGGTTGATCTGTTTAAAAAGTTGATGGTCAGCGGTATAAAAATGTGTAGTTTCGCTGGCAACGAGCCACTGTTGGGTAAGATTCCAGGCCTTCTGTAGTGCGCCGGCTAATGAACTATTGGCACCAGAAGAGGATTCTGATAACAGTTGTTGCCAGAGAGCCTGTTCCTGAAAGGCCGAGAGTAATAGCATTTGGCTCAGGCCGCTATCCTGCGCGATCAAATACTGTGATTTCAGCCAATCGGTCGCAGGTTCGACAGTCGGGGCATACCAGGCGGTTTTGTGTTGGCTTTGGTGATGTTCGGATATCTGCCTGTTGAGTGCCTGGGCCAGCCGGTGATTAGGGGTCAGAATAACGGTATTGGATTCGATAGCTGAAATAATAATATTAGCTAAAACAGAGGAGGGCATTTGGGAATCGGGCAAGGGTAGGGGTTCTCAAAGTACGATAAAAATCTACGGGTAGAAAGGCTGGCGCAAGAACCTGCCGTTAGTGCTTCGAATAGGCTTCCTGTATACCAGTTTGGTACACTACCAAACTCTTGAACCACGGTTGAATAATAACATGCCTACACAATATGGAAATCGATTGGTATTGGGGATTTCATCCCGTGCTTTGTTTGATCTGAGCGACAGCCACCGGGTATTTCAGGACCAGGGCTTAAAGGCATATTCTGAATATCAAGTAGCTAATGAAGACAAAATATTAAAACCCGGTGATTCATTTGAGCTGGTGAAGAAACTGCTTTCAATTAATGAGCTGGTTACCGGTGGTCACGCGGTCGAAGTGATTCTTTTATCCCGCAATAGTGCAGATACTGGCCTGCGGGTTTTTAACTCGATTCAACACTATGGGCTTGATATAACGCGGGCTGCTTTTGGCGGCGGTGAAAGTCCTTACCGTTATATGTCACCTTTTGGGTGCCACCTGTTTTTATCGACTGACGCGGAGGACGTTAAACAGGTACTGGCGGATGGCTTTGCTGCGGCAACTATTTTGCGCTCCGGCAAAGGCGGTGGCTCGGGATCACAGCTAAGGTTCGCATTTGATGGTGATGCGGTGATTTTTTCGGATGAAGCGGAAAGGGTGTATCAGGAGGAGGGTCTTGAGGCATTTGCAGAGACCGAAAAACAAGCGGCAAGAGAACCACTTAGCGGTGGCCCCTTTAAGCCATTCCTGTCCGCTTTGCATAGACTTCAATCAGAACTGCCTGGCGATCAATGTCCTATTCGTACCGCACTGGTAACCGCGCGATCCGCGCCAGCCCATGAACGCGTTGTACGCACCCTGCGGGCATGGGGTATCCGTATCGACGAATCACTATTCCTCGGTGGCCTGAGTAAAGGCGAGTTTTTAAAAGCCTACGGTGCGGACGTCTTTTTTGATGATCAGGAGGGGCATTGTCAATCCGCCAGTGAGCATGTGCCGACAGGCCATGTGCCCCACGGCGTAGCGAATCAATGAAGATGATGGCTGTTGAGTGTTTTAGAAAAACGAAAAACGGATACCAAGCCCAAGCAGCATAATCGCCAGTATCGGCTGCATGATTTTTTCAGGTAGTTTTGAACCGGCGTGAGCGCCCACGTAGATCGCAGGAAGTGAACCAATCAAAAGACTTCCCAAAAGCATTAAATCTACATTGCCGAGGAAAAAATGCCCAAGTCCCGCGACCAGTGTGAGTGGTACCGCGTGGGCCAGGTCAGTCCCGACGATTTCGATTGAACGGAGATAGGGGTACAGGATCAACAAAATGGCCGTGCCAATAGCACCTGCGCCTACTGATGAAAGGGTTACCAGAACACCCAGCACTATACCCATTACAAAGGTGACGGATGATGGGTAGTCGTTTAGAAAAGCTCCCATCCGCCCTTTTGGTTTATCTTGTTTAGCACGTAGGTATTTGTTCGATAGCAATACCAGTGAGGTAAGAATTAACATGATCCCCAAACTACTGGTCAGCAAGTGCTCATATGCGCTGGGGTCGGGAAAATAGGCCTTAAGTACAAAAATGGTAAAAATAGCAGCGGGTAGACTACCGGCTGCTAACACGCCTGAAATTTTCCAGTTGATATGTTTCTTTTTGGCATGTACGGCTACACCGCCCGCTTTAGTAAACGCAGCGTATAGAAGATCAGTGCCGATCGCTGTGTGATAGGGGAATCCAAACAGGATCAACAGCGGCGTCATCAGTGAGCCGCCACCGACACCGGTAAGCCCAATAATGAAGCCGACCGAAGCGCCAGCAAAAATGTAAGTGATTAGATCCATGGGTTGGGCAAGGGTATTTGAGGTTTTAGGCCTCGTTTTTCTGAATAAACTTGGTATTAACGGGTGGTTGGTATAGTCTAATTCGTAATATATAGGTTTATGGTTATTCGATAAAGGAATGTTTTTGTATAGTTTAATTCCGTTACGCTATAAACGTGGCGGCGTAAGACTGCAAGAATTTTTTGATAGCATCACAAAATGGGTATCGTAAAAGGTTGTATTAGGGTTCTATACCGGCCTGATTGCATCTTCGTACAGCCCTCATAATAAAAAAAGATGCAAGGAGCACCGCATGAAGTTGCAACAATTACGCTATATCTGGGAGGTTGCTCATCACGGGCTCAATGTTTCCCAGACGGCACAAAGCCTTTATACCTCTCAACCTGGAATCAGCAAACAGATTCGACTGCTGGAAGATGAGCTTGGAGTGGAAATTTTCACCCGTAGCGGAAAACATCTGACCAACGTTACCCCTGCAGGCAAGATGATTCTTGAAACCGCCGGCGAAATTTTGCTGAAAGTGGATAGTATCAAGCAAGTTGCAATGGAGTTTAATGAGAAGAACAAAGGCAGTCTCTCAATAGCAACGACCCATACCCAGGCGCGTTATGCACTTCCCAACGTGATTCAGCCTTTTATGGAACGATACCCCGAAGTTGCGCTGCATATGCACCAGGGGTCGCCAATGCAGATATCTGAAATGGCTGCAACCGGCAGCGTCGATTTTGCCATAGCCACCGAAGCTCTGGAACTATTCAATGATCTGGTAATGATGCCCTGCTATCGCTGGAACAGAAGTATCGTGGTGCAAAAAAATCACCCACTTGCCCAGGTTAGTGAGTTGACCCTGGAGCATATCGCACAGTACCCGATCGTGACCTATGTGTTTGGATTCACCGGGCGTTCTACGCTGGACGATGCCTTTAAAGAGAAAAACCTGACACCAAAGGTGGTGTTTACAGCAACCGATGCGGATGTCATTAAAACTTATGTCAGGCTTGGTTTAGGGATTGGTATTATTGCCAGCATGGCCTATCAGGATGACAGCGATGGGGATCTGATTGCCCTGGATGCCAGTCACCTGTTTCATTCCAATGTGACCAGCATAGGGTTTAGAAAAAGCACCTATATCCGTGGTTATATGTATGACTTTATACAGGATTTTGCACCCCATCTGACCAGAGATATGGTTGATGCAGCAGGGCGCTGCAAAACAAAACATGAGTCGGAGGAGTTGTTCAGGGATGTTGAGCTGCCAATCCTGTGAGTCTCAGTAGCCAAAGATGGATCAATTCAATTCTCAGGTCATAGCTGGCTGGACCTGAGATCAGAGGTTGCTTAGCTTGCGGGCAGGTTAACTGCGTGTAGTCCACACTCTTTATGTGTGGCTTCTTCCCACCACCAACGTCCTTCGCGTTCATGCTGGTTAGGTCTGACCGGGCGGGTGCAGGGTTCACAGCCAATGCTAATAAACCCCCTGTCATGCAAGCTGTTGTAGGGCACATCAAACATCTGGATATATTCCCAAACCTGTTGCGAGCTCCAGTTTGCCAGCGGGTTAAACTTGATTAGTTGGTGCCCTTCGGTTGAGAACGCATCGTCCACCTGGATAACCGGTATATCACTTCGGGTGCCGGGGCTTTGGTCGCGCCGTTGCCCGGTAATCCACGCATCGATAGTAGCCAGTTTCTTGCGGAGCGGGGCAGTTTTACGAATTGAACAGCAGGGTTTGTGATCATCTTTGTAAAAGCTGAACAGCCCGTTTTTCTGTACGAATGCCTGTAGTTCATCCGCATCGGGGTAGAGCACTTCAATATTGGTATTGTAATGTTCCCGAACCTTTTCCATAAATTGGTAGGTTTCCGGATGCAGGCGGCCTGTATCGAGAGAAAATATCTTGACGTCTGGATTGGCTTTGATCGCCATATCAATCAACACTACATCTTCAGCACCGCTGAAAGATATTGCAATAGAATCAAATAGTTCAAGAGACTTCTTGATTATTTTTTTGGGTGTCTGGTCTGCAAGTTCCGTATTGAGCGCTTGCAGTTCTGGGTTGCTGTAGGCCATTTTATTCCGATATATGCTGATTTTCTCGCTATTTTACAATAGCCGTAGGGAATAGAAAACACCCTCAATATATCAATAACTTATTAGTAAAATCGCTTTGGCGCTAAAGGGATCCGCTGCGCCGAGTGGGCTAACCCGGTTTGTACAGGGTTAACTAGTGGTTGATTTTATCGAAGCATTTTTGGTGACTCGAGTGGTTTTATGTAGTCGCATCAGTAGCAACAGTGCAGCGACTACGAGCGCCACCACCAGGCCTATCCACAATCCCGCTGGGCCGCGTTTGGCACCATAGTAGTCAGTAAGGCCCAGAATATAGCCAACAGGAAAGCCTACGCCCAGATAGGAAAAAAGCGTGATGTACATTGGAATCCGGGTGTCCTTGTAGGCATGTAATGCGCCTATCGCACTTACCTGAATCCCATCAGCAATCTGAAACATCGCCGCAAAAACCAATAGCTGCATTGCAAGTAGCATGACCTCCGGTTCACTAGTGTACAGGTGCACAATTTGTTCGCGGAATAGGTAGGTCAGGGTACCGTGAATCGTTGCAATAAATACCGCCAACCCCATGCCACAGTAACTCGCAAACCGGGCACGATGGTAATCACCACGACCGATAAGGTGACCACTGTGTACGGAGATGGCCATGGAAATACTCAATGGCACCATAAACAGCAGCCCTGAAAAATTGAGCGCGATGCTGTGGCCTGCAACGGCGACCGAGCCAAGGTGACCGATAAAGAGTGCCAGAAAAGCAAATACACTGGATTCAGCAAATCGGCTTACGCCCATCGGTCCGCCCAGTTTTATCAGGTTCCAGATTACAGTAGGACTAATGCTGGCGTAGCTAGCGCGAAGGTTCAATAACCGGGAAAGGCTGCTGGCTTTTACGGCAAATAGTATCAAGCCCAGTGTCATCCATTGCACCAGTGCGCTGGCATAGCCGCAACCGGGGCCACCGAGGGCTGGAAGGCCCAATTTGCCATAAATAAAAATGTAGTTGAGTGGTACGTTGAGTATTAGTGCCAGCAATCCAATTTTCATCGCTGGTCGAGTTTTGCCGACTCCTTCAAGCGCATATCGCAGTACAAAAAACAGCCCCGAGGCGGGCATGCCCCAGGATAATCCGTGCAGATATTGATCCGTGAGCTTGATAAGCTCATCCGAGAGCGACATGGCTTGCAACAGCGGCTCAGTGTTGCGCAATAGAAAAAATAGCGGCACGCAGATAATCAGCGCAAGCAGTGCGCCGTTGGTGATGAAGGCTGGAATTTCGCTCTCGCGACCAGCGCCCCACAGTTGAGCAATATTCGGGGTCAGCGCATAGAGCAGACCGATCATAAATAGAAAAACCGGTATCCATATCCCAGAACCGATCCCAACCGCCGCCAGGTGTTCAGAGCCTGCGTGCCCCGCCATGATGGTATCAACAACGCCCAGACCGACCCCGGATAGCTGGGTGATGAGAATAGGCCAGCCCAGTCCAAATAGCGTGCTAATTTCGTCGGATATCTTTGATTTGATGGTTGTAGCTGGTGGTTGTGTCTGGGGCATTTTTCGCAGGGGTGTTCGGAGTAATAGTGTTTCGCTATTCTACACTCACGGGCGAATACTATGCGCGGTATATCTTATGGCTGGGTGGATTCCGGTGTGAATCAGTCGCTTATTTCGGTCAGGTAAACATCGTATCGGCTGGACTTGCCAATTACCCTGAAACTGGGTTTCTTTTCGTTCAGGTCTTCTGCCTGCCTGGGTCGTTTGACGACGACTCGATGCGTCGCCACAGTCATCGCTAGCTCTAGAGGATAGGGTTGGTGATCATCGTTGCCCAGTAACTGGTGGAGGATCTGCATCTCTTTTTTTACCAGCGCTTTTTTACGGCGTTCCGGGAACATCGGGTCGAGATAGACTACATCGGGTTTAGGCTGATTGTTGGAAGCGAGATAGTGAAGGTACTCCTCGGCGTCTATCGAGTGAAGCGTCATTCGCGCGATAATATCAGCGATTTCGTGATCGTAGGAAGCGCGATCAATGGCCTCCGCAAGCATCGCTGCCAGTATCGGAGATCGCTCTAGAAGAGTTACTTCGCAACCCAGAGAGGCCAGGGTAAAACTATCCCGGGCAAAACCGGCAGTGGCATCCAGAACCGTTGGCATATGGTTTCCTTTGATGCCAATCGCCTTGGCCAGCCCCTGGTTTTTTCCACCGGTCTGTAGTCGTCGCCGATATAAACCACTGGTAAAATCAATCTGAAAACCAAGAGGTTTCCCTCTGTTTTCCCAAATGATATGCAAACCATCGGGCTGGTATTGCAGATAGAGGGTGTCGGATTCGACCGGTTGATCGGGGTCGAGCGATGGTAGTTTCAGCTGTATTGCGAGTTGTTTTGCTAATGGCTGGAGAAGAGGTGATTCTGCTCGAACACCTGAGCATCGGTTTTTAATAGCGATCACGGAAGATTTATAGACCAGCGTTATACATACAGGTCGATACCTGCCAATTCAGCAGAATCGTGGCTAGACCGGTTCGTAGCAGTGTTGTTCTCATAAGCGCGAATCGCATCCTGCGACCGACGAGGAAGATCATTAATATGATCTGAATAACTCCTGGAGCGAGAAACATACTCGCTTTTTACTGCGGGTTCGGTTTTTGAGTGGAAACGGAGTTTTTCATTTGCGGTGTTTGCTGCACTAGCTTCTTGCTGCTCGGCACGCGCACGATTGCCCTGATGCTCTGGAGAGACCAGGGTGTTTCTAATCGGCAGTGGGTTTGAACTTATACGCACTAAAATATGATCTTTATACCGTCAGGGGTGGATCGAGTTCGGTATTTGATGGTCCAATTTTCCCCATCATTTTTTTATGAAACAAACGCCATTGTAAAATATAGTAGAATTCCCGGCAATTACGAGCGTTGTCGAGCCCGAGAGCCATCGGCTCTCATCCAGATATATGAGCGCACACACCACTTTTCAAGAGATCCACTAAAAGATGAACGTACAGTTGGTCATAGAACAAAAATTGATAGGGGCATTGTCACCGGAACATATTGATGTGATCAATGAGAGCAATAATCACAGCGTACCACCGAACTCTGAAACCCACTTCAAGGTAATACTCGTGTCTGATGGTTTTGAGGGTGTAAGAAAAGTAGCTCGTCACCAAAAGGTATATGGCGTACTGGCGGATGAGCTATCAAATGGTGTGCATGCGCTGGCGATCCATACCTACACCAAACCAGAATGGGAGGAGATCCATGGTGATGCACCCCTATCTCCCAAATGTGCTGGCGGCGAAAAGTGAACCGGAGTAGGGTTTTGTAGGATGTTAGATATTCACTATTACTTCGCTTACGGTAGCAATATGAACTCAGCGCGGGTAGTTGAACGAGGCCTTGAGTTTAGTGCGTTGTTTCCTGCTACGTTGGATAATGTTGAGTTGTGTTTTAACAAACGAGCCGTAAAGAACCCGGATATGGCCTATGCCAATGTGATTTATTCACAGGAGAGTCATGTCGAAGGTGTGGTTTACCAACTATCCGATACCTGTCAAATTAACAAAATGGACTACTTTGAAGGCTCTCCGGTTCGTTACAGCCGTGAGCTGTTTTGGGTGAGGAAACCTGATGGGTCAAAAATAGCGGCCTGGGTGTATGTGGCGAATCAGGCGATGCTCGCCGATGGATTACGGCCAGCTAGCTGGTATCTTGAGCACCTGTTGGCAGGAGAGCAGTATTTAACCCCTGCCTATTTTGAAAAACTGTCTAAGACGCTTACCTGTTAGCGTACTCTTTTCTAATTGTTAGCCATGAATATTGTTGCCGATGAAAACATCCCCTATTTAGAAGCTTTTTTTAGCTCATTTGGGGATATTCAAAAAATGCCCGGGCGGGAAATCAATGCTGCATCCGTTAAATGTGCAGATATTCTATTGGTTCGTTCCATTACAAATGTAGATGCAGCCTTGCTGGAAGGATCGAATATCCGCTTTGTGGGTTCAGCCACGATAGGCGTTGATCATATCGATCAGCAATATCTAGAAAATCGAGGCATTCAGTTTGTAAATGCGCCAGGCTGCAATGCGGATTCGGTAGTGCAATATGTGTTAGCCACATTGCTGCACCTTTCCCGGTTTTATCAACTTGATCTTGCTTCAAAAACTGTTGGTATTGTTGGT
The DNA here is from genome assembly GCA_019090315.1 of Pseudomonadales bacterium. Classification (GTDB taxonomy): domain Bacteria; phylum Pseudomonadota; class Gammaproteobacteria; order Pseudomonadales; family JAHRWD01; genus JAHRWD01. Next base: position 10,322 of record JAHRWD010000046.1, on the reverse strand, counting down.
TGTGGCAACATTGGTAGCCGATTACAGAGTAGCCTTAGTGCATTGAATATAAGGCATAAAGTGTACGATCCGCTATTGACCGAAGAGCAGACCGGCGTGCAATCCAGCTTTGATGAAGTGATAGCATGCGACATTGTGACCCTGCATGTGCCTATTACCAAAACCGGCAGTTACCCAACCCATCATATGATCAACCAGCAAGTACTGGATCGCATGTCTACCGATACTGTATTAATTAACAGTAGTCGTGGAGCCGTGATCGATAATCAAGCTTTGCTGCAGTCCTTGAAGAAAACCCCAAAATTAGTTGCGCTTGATGTATGGGAAAACGAACCCGATATCGAATGGCAGCTGGTTGACCGCCTTGCAATCGCCACTCCACATATTGCTGGATACAGCGCAGAGGGAAAAGCCAGAGGTACTGAAATGCTCTATCAGGCTGTGGCTGCCTGGTTAAATGTAGAATCCGAAATCAAACTGAATGAGCTACTTCCAGTGCCTTCGGTTAAGAAGCTGGTGCTTTCATCACAGATCAGCGGTCCGCTAGTCGCCCTGGATATTCTGCTTGAATGTGGTTATAAAATTTCATCCGATGACAAACGGTTACGATTGATACAGAACCGTTCTGATCGAAATGAGCAGTTTGATCTGCTGCGAAAAAACTATGGTGGTCGGCGAGAATTTTCTGCACTAACCGTTGAGCTTGCTGAGCAAGTTGAAAATTCCAGGCTAGCAAAAAGCCTGAAACAATTGGGTTTTTCAGTAGTAGAATCCAATGTTTCATAAACTGGCAACAGAAGGTCTGGATAGATGTTCAGACTAGGGCTAATCGTTAATCCTGTAGCCGGAATCGGTGGAAGTGTCGGCCTGAAGGGCAGTGATGGAATGCAGATCCAGCAGCAGGCTCAGGCACTAGGCGGAACCTTCAAGGCAAATGACAGGGCCGAGGCGGCGCTTAAACTACTAAAACCCTTTGCAGCGGAGATTGACTGGTTCGTCTGTCCCGGTGAGATGGGGCAGCATATTGCAGAAGCCCAGGGGTTTCAGGTATCGGTAATTGAACTTTCCGTTAAGGAACAGACAACCGAACAGGATACCCGCCATGCCGTTCAAAAAATGAATGAACTCGCGTTAGACTTACTGCTGTTTGTAGGTGGCGACGGTACTGCACGGGATGTTTGTAGCCAGGTTGGTGCCGAGCAACCGGTACTGGGAATACCGGCGGGGGTTAAAATGCACTCAGGGGTATTTGCGGTTACTCCTGAAATAGCAGGGGAGATTGTTGGGAAATTTGTGCGGCACGAGCAGCTAAACGTGAGCCATGCCGAGGTAAGGGATATCGATGAAAATGCACGTCGGGCTGGTATTGTCGCGAGTAAATATTATGGTGAGCTTTGGGTCCCAGAACTGGGTAATTCAGTTCAGCAGGTAAAGTGCTGCGGCCAGAAAAATGAACAGCTGGACAAACAGGAGATAGCCGCCGGTTTTATCGATAAAATGGAGGATACCATTGATTACCTGATCTGCCCGGGTAGCACCACCGCTGAATTGATGAGTCAGTTGGGTTTGGAGAATAGTTTATTAGGCATTGATCTGATTCGTGACCATCAGTTAATCGACAGCGATTTGAGTGAACAGCAAATACTGTCAAAGCTAAAACAGGGCAAGACCAAAATTGTGGTTTCTCCGATAGGTGGGCAGGGTTATCTGTTTGGTCGAGGTAATCAGCAAATAAGTGCTGAAATCATAAAGAACACCGGTAAAGAAAATATTATAATCCTGGCCACTCCCACAAAACTTGAAGCGCTCGCTGGTAGACCGCTTTTAGTGGATACCGGTGACGCAGCGTTAAACAAGCAGCTTTCTGGTTACTGCCGTGTTGATACAGGATTTGATAGTAGCGTTCTTTATCCGGTTGGTAACGAACAATAAAATGAAAATTGATAGAGCCATATGTATTTAGTGAATTCAAAAATGTATAAGGTTATGTGGAGTCTGTTACTACTGGTATTAGTTTCAGGTTGCTCCACGGTTTCTGTGAATTCTTCTTCCGAAGAACAGGGCGACTATTACGAAGAGGAAGATGAAAACAGGGATCCATGGGAAAGCTATAACCGTAGCATGTACGCGTTTAATGACACGCTAGATCACTATTTTCTCAAGCCTGTTGCGGAGGGCTATCGATATATTACCCCTGAAATTGTGGATGATGGTGTATCGAATTTTTTCGGCAATTTCACCATGCCGCTTGTGATAGTAAATGATCTACTACAGGTGAAATTTTGGCAAGCTGGAAAGGATAGTTTACGATTTTTAGTCAACAGTACCCTTGGGATCTTTGGTTTTTTTGATGTTGCTTCCTCAATGTATCTGCCTCCACACAGGGAAGATTTTGGGCAGACGTTGGGGTACTGGGGTGTGCCAAGTGGCCCTTATGTTGTGTTGCCATTTTTTGGGCCAAGTACAGTCAGGGATGGTCTTTCACTGGTGCCTGATTTCATGGTTGGTTTTACCATCAATCTGGATACCGGTGTAAATCGATATGCGATGTTTGGGCTTGGCATTGTAGATGTCCGTGCGGACCTTCTTCCGTTCGAGAAGGCGGTAGCGGGGGACAAATACGTATTCCTACGTGAGATATATTTACAGAAGCGGGAATACGACGTAAAAGATGGGGTGATTGAGGATGATTTTGAAGATGACTTCGGGGATGACTAATTCGGAGTTAGCTATAGCCTAACGAGATGGTCAGGCTTTAGCTGGATTAGGGGAACTCCCTGACTATTACCGTTACTGCAGTATTTCTATAATTGAAGCACCAATCATCTGTCCGCCCGTTTCCAGATTATCGACACGTGTTATCTCGATACGAGCCTTGAAATCAGGGTCATCCAGTTTTTCATAGGTGGTTTTAATCGTCGCCAGGCACTGACTACCAACAGATATCTCTTCGTTGGCTATCTCAACAAGCATACCGGCACCACTGAGATCTTTGCACTTTCCAGATATCTCTTTGCCATCTGCGCTAACAATCAGCGTTACTTCTGCGTTGACCTTCATGCGAATGAAGTCACGTTTTTCTGAATAATTTTTTTGTATGTCAACCATGCTTAATGTCCGCTCATATTAGTTAGAAATTGCTATTTTGACGGTTATGCTTGTTTCCAGTTTCAGGCTTTTTGCGCCTTGAGTTTCGTCTGTATGAAATCTGAATGGGACAAGTGGATCAGCTCGCAAATTCGGCGAATCAGATTATCCTCATAACGGTCAATATTACCATCGGCAAAAGCGACATGCCATAGCGCTTCCAGTAGTTTAATTTTTTCATCTAACTGGTAGTGTTCATTGACCAGGCTGGTGAACTGATACAACGAAGTGGCGTCCTTTACCTCCGCTTCAGCTAGCTCAATCAGTTCGTCCAATTCCTGTTGTTCAAGCCCAAAACCACTTTTAAGCGCTTTAAAAACAGCAGTTTGCTCTTCCTCAGTTATCTGATGATCTACTTTGATCAGCTCGATAAGCAACGCAGAGCTAGTGAGCTTGAGGACATGATCCCGAGATACCTTAGTGCTATCCACCGTATCGGGGTTCAAATGTGTTTCAAAAAAGGACTGGATCTTTTTAAGCATAGGGTTTGGTCTATTGTTGTTGGTTTATATGTTGTTGGTTTAACGGATACAGATCAGGCAGCCTGATCACCACAGGTAAAATAAAGTGCCTTATGAATCAGCTCTGGGCCGTAGCTGTCTTTGTGGGCATTTTCACTGATCAAACGGCGGAATCGTTTAGCGCCTTTTTCGCCCTGGAACAATCCCAGTATATGGCGAGATAGTTTGTTGAGGCGTACGCCCTTCGAGCACTGTTGCTCAATATAATCGCAGTATTCCAGCGCAATCTGATGTCGGCTTTTAACCGGAGCCGTCGAACCATATAGTTTTTGATCCGCCTCAGCTAACAAATACGGGTTGTGATAGGCCGCACGGCCGACCATGACCCCATCAACATGCTCATGTTGTTCCTGAATTTGAGCAAAGGTTTCGATGCCACCATTGATTACAAACAGCGTATCGGGAAAATCCTGCTTTAGTCGATAGACAGCAGGGTAATCCAGCGGAGGAATCTCACGGTTCTCCTTCGGGCTAAGGCCGCTTAGCCAGGCTTTTCGTGCATGTACAATAATCGTTTTACAGCCCGCTTCAGTTAGCATGGTGGTAAATTCATGCAGGTGCTCGTAGCTATCCTGTTCATCAACCCCTATGCGGATTTTTGCCGTCACTGGAATGTTGACCGATTCAATCATCGCCTCAATACAGGCCCGCACTCGCTGATGATCCAGCATCAGGCAAGCTCCAAACTGGCCACTTTGAACCCGATCACTGGGGCAACCCAGATTTAGATTCACCTCATCAAAGCCGTGCACTTCAACCATCTTCGAGCAAGTGGCCAACTGTTCCGGATCACTGCCGCCCAGCTGCAGCGAAACCGGATGCTCCTCTGCGTTAAAAGCCAGATAGCGATCCCGGTCACCGTAAATCAATGCGCCCGTTGTCACCATCTCCGTATACAAAAGCGTGTGGCGGCTGATCAGCCGCATCAAATAGCGATGATGTAGGTCCGTCCATTTAAGCATCGGTGCAACGGATAACGGGTGATTGATCGTTTGCTGAGGGGCTTGCGCAGACATGGGTCGGAATTGCTGAACCTAAAAGGTATAATTGTACCGCAATTCCAACCTCCGATTTCGCTAACCTAACTCTCCAGCCAGGGCTCCATTTAATGACCATCCGAACACGAATCGCCCCTTCGCCAACCGGTGATCCCCACGTAGGCACCGCGTACATTGCACTATTTAACAAATGCCTCGCCAAACAGGCTGGCGGTGAATTTATTCTTCGTATCGAAGATACCGATCAGGCACGCAGCACTGCGCGATCAGAGCAGAAAATCCTCGATTCCCTCAGATGGCTCGGACTGGATTGGGACGAAGGCCCCGGCATCGGCGGCGAATACGGCCCTTATCGACAAAGCGAACGCACCGAGATTTACCGCACCCACGTAGATCAGCTACTAGAGCAGGGCCACGCCTTCCACTGCTTTTGTACCAGCGAGCGATTGGGCGAGCTACGTAAACAACAGATGGCCGACAAAGTGCAGCCCGGTTACGACGGTCACTGCCTAAGCCTGACCCAACAACAGGTCAGCGAAAAACTCGAAGCCGGCACCCCCCAGGTCATTCGTATGCGAATACCGGAAGAGGGTAGTTGTCAGTTTACCGACCTGCTGCGGGGCGATATCGAGATCGAATGGAAACAGGTCGATATGCAGATCCTCGTCAAAGCTGACGGCATGCCCACCTACCACCTTGCCAACGTCGTCGATGATCATCTGATGAAAATCACCCACGTCGTGCGGGGCGAAGAGTGGATCAACTCCGTGCCCAAACACCTGCTGCTGTACAAATACTTCGGTTGGGATGCGCCGGTCATGTGTCACATGCCGCTGCTGCGCAACCCCGACAAAAGCAAACTCAGCAAACGTAAAAACCCTACCAGCATCGTCTATTACGAGCGGATGGGGTTTCTGCCCGAAGCGCTTATCAACTACCTCGGCATGATGGGTTGGACCATGCCCGATGGTGAAGAAAAATTCACACTGGCGCAGATGATCGAACAGTTCGATATCTCCCGCGTATCCCTCGGTGGCCCCGTGTTTGACGTAGAAAAACTCAGCTGGCTCAACGCCCGTTACCTGCGCGAAGATTTCACCCCTCAACAGTTTATACAGCTACTCGCCGATTGGGCCTTCAAACCCGAATACGTCGAAAGCCTGATCCCTCTGATACAGGAACGGGTAGAAGTGATGAGCGATGTGGTCGGTAAAGGCGCATTCTTCTTCAACGGCATGCCAGAGATCAGCGAAGCCAGCTTTGAGCACAAAAAGCTCGAAGCGGATCAGTGCCGTAAAATCCTGCAATTTGGCCTGTGGCGATTAGAGCAACTCGATGATTGGGACAAACCCAGCATTATGGAAGCCCTCAACCAGCTGGCGGGCAGCATGGAACTTAAAATCCGTGAACTGCTATTCCCATACTTTATCGCCATTGCCGGAACCGCAGCCTCCACCTCAGTGCTCGATTCGATGGCTATTATCGGCTCCGATATGACCTATGCACGGCTACGTAATGCCGTAAATGTATTGGGTGGCGTATCTAAAAAAGAGCAAAAACGATGGGATTCAGAATATCGCAAACTACCTGCTCAGTAAGGATTAGTCGCCGATAGCTCTACAGTCATCTTGACATAAAACCGGAGGCTGCATAGAATGCCGCCTCCCTTATTAGTGTGAAATTCTAAACTGCCAGTAAGCACCCCGCGTGCGATCAAAATGGCCTTCACATTAAAGACCCAAATTATGGGGCCATAGCTCAGCTGGGAGAGCGCTTGCGTGGCACGCAAGAGGTCGGCGGTTCGATCCCGCCTGGCTCCACCATTCCTCAGTACCAAACGATAGCCAGTTTAAAGCCTCGCAACTGCGGGGCTTTTTTTTGCCTGCTGGATGAGTAGCCGGTAGTGATATCCCATCGATCTGGATTGGTTTGGAATTGACAGAAACGACCAAGCAGCGGAAGATAGCCAGGTCTTTTTAGCGATGAATAACCTGACAAGTTTATATAAAAATAACCAAATTTTGATTTATGGAGTAGGGAAAATATGGAGATGCATTTCGCAACATTATGGGAAAATATAGCCGATACGATTGGCGACAGAACTGCGCTGATCCACGGTGATAACAAGGTCACCTGGTCAGAACTCGATGATCGTGCAGCACGGGTCGCGGGTTTCCTAACCGCGCAGGGGCATGCCGTCGACAGCAAAGCAGGTATTTATGCCTACAACTGCAATGAACATATCGAAGCGGAATACGCATCCTTCAAGATGCGAGGTAGTCCGATTAACGTCAATTATCGTTATCTGGCAGACGAGCTGGTATATCTTCTCGATAACTCTGATGCCGAGGTGATTTTCTATCAGGCCTGTTTTACCGATCGTATTGCTGAAATCAGATCAAAATTGCCGAACCTCAGAACCCTGATTCAAATCAAAGATAGCTCTGGTAATGAGCTGCTCGAAGGTGCCTTTGATTACGACACTATTATTGCCGAAACCGAGCCGATGCCACGTATCGACCGGAAATGGGATGATATTTATATGTTGTACACCGGTGGTACCACCGGCATGCCTAAGGGTGTGATGTATTACAACGGTGAGTTTGCTGAAAGTCAGTTCGCACAATTCGAGGCCTATGGCATCTCGCCACCACCGACCAACCTTGAAGGCGCAATGGCGGCTGTTACCAAACTGGCGGCTGCAGATGCGTTACCGATTACACTGTCCGCTTGCCCGTTGATGCATGGTACAGGCATGTGGGGTGGTGTATTTGCTCCGCTGAGCCTGGGCGGTACGGTAGTTACCCTCGATAACTCTAGCTTTAAAGCAGATGAGTTGTGGGAGGCGGTTGAGCGAAACAAGGTGACTAACCTGGTGATTGTGGGCGATGCATTCGGCAACCCGATGCTGACTTCGTTACAAAATGCGAAGGAGGAGGGGCGTAGCTACGATCTTTCTAGCGTTAATTCGATCATGTCCTCCGGCGTAATGTGGAGCCATGAAGTTAAGAAGGGCTTATTGGAATTTGCCGATATGGTACTTACCGATGCGCTGGCTTCAACCGAAGGCAGCATGGCACGTAGTATGACCACGCGGGACAACATCGAGGGCACCGCAGAGTTTGAGCTGATGGAAACCTCAAAGGTTTTTGATGAAAATGATGAGGAGATCGTACCAGGCTCTGGTAACACTGGCTTACTGGCCAACGGCGGCCGTTGCCCAGTGGGTTACTTTAAAGACCCGGTTAAGTCTGCAGCTACTTTCCGTGAAGTGAAGGGTCTGCGTTACTCCTTCCCTGGTGATTTTGCCACCGTTGAAGCAGACGGCAAGGTCAAACTACTGGGCCGTGGCTCCATGTGTATTAACACGATGGGTGAAAAGGTATTTCCTGAAGAGGTTGAAGAGGCGATCAAAACCCATCCAGCGATCTATGATTGCCTGGTGGCCGGCGTTAAAGATCCCAAATTCGGTGAGCGTGTGACGGCGGTAGTTTCTGTCCGACCTGGCATGTCTGCAAATGAAGCCGATGTAACCGAGCATGTGAAAGCTCGACTATCAGGTTACAAAAAGCCTAAAAATGTCTTCTTTGTAGATGTGGTTCAACGGGCTACTAACGGTAAAGCGGACTACAAGTGGGCCAAAGCAAAGGCCGCAGAGGAAGCGACCAAGATTGGTGTTGGCTCTTAGTATCTGAGTAAACTAGCACCCTGAGTTAAAAAGATAGATCTGCTGTGCATCATTTCGAGCAATTCGAAATGATGCACAGATTTTTAATCCCCTTTTTAATCCCATTCAGATGACAAATAGATTGCCTAAGATTCTGGCAATCCGACACTCATCTGTCCCATAAAATCTACCTTACCCAATGGAACACCTTTAATCCGCAACATGTTGTAAACAGTTGTTGCATGAAAATAGAGGTTGGGTAATGAAAACGACAGCACAAAATTCTCGGTGGTAAAGGGTATTTCGTGCTCGCCCAATTTGAAAGTTATTGCCTTACCTTCAATTGCGGTGATTGCGTCCTCGCTAATGGTATCGAGTTCGGTCAGTGTTTCAGTCAGCAGATCTATGTAACCCTGGTAGTCACGGTCGGGCATTGATGGAGGTGGTGAAAATTCTCCAGCGATTAGCCCCCTGGCGGCTCCAAGGGAATGATGTCGAACCGATTGCACCTGAAATGGAAACGCTGCCATATCTGGGGCTAGCCGCATTTCGATCAGTTCCCTGGTGTTTAGCCCTTGTTCATCAAAGTATTGTGCACCCTTTTCCATAGTGGTGATGGTGGCTCCTAGTACTTGTTTGTAGCTACTAAAGCTGATGTTATACAAATTAGTCATTAGTGTTTTCTCCAGTTTTACTTATTAAGTATGAGGCCGGAAATGGTTTGTCATTACTGCGATTCAGCAATAAAGGGTGTCCGCTTCTGTCACCGGCTCAAATAAAGATTACTCAAATCTTCGTGCTCCTGAGGCTCAAGCAAAAGGTGCTGGAACGCATTGAGTAGATTTTGGTTTGAGGTATACAGCTCGCGATTGACATTCAGTAGTGTCGATAACATTCTCTCATCGACGATATCATGTTTGGCATCTGTATATATGCGTTTGATAAAATCATCATGAAACTGATTATTATCTACAACCAGTTTGGAGAGTTGCTCAAGCAGCAAAGCGTGGTTTTCCTCCTCCCACGACTGATTGAGATGGCGGTAAAAGTGTTCCATAAAATCAAACATGAACTTGTTATATTGCTGTATAGATTTAGCGGATGCATGCCTAAATTCAACCAGGTTATGGCGAATATCCTTCAAAGATTTTGCGGCAACAACCGCATCACGGATGCAGGATAGTAAGTTGTTGAGGCGGGTAATGACTTCCGGTGTTTGAGGATGCTTTTGCAGCGATACTGAATACTCGAGCATCTCTCCCTCCAGCATTTTAATCGTTCCATATTGTTCGTCGAACTTTGCATGTTGATCCGATATGGGGCTGGATTTGATCTCAGCTTCTTTGGTCAGTATCGGAATGCCCATTTTTAAACAACGGCGGTTCAGTGCGAACACCTGTGCAATCAGCGACCGGGTTTCTTTTTCCATGGCCGCCATTGCTGCTTCTGATACTCGTGCGGGCACCGCGGTGATGAACTGAGCGGCTTTAGTCGGTATGACGATAAAGCGTTTTTCCAGAAAGTTGGCGAAGGGTTTGATAAACGGGAAAAAAAGTATGACACCGAGCAGATTAAAACTGCTATGAAATGCAACCAGGGTATAGAGCGGGTCGGACATTCCAACCACATCAACGAGAAAGAAAAGAAGCGGTCCCAGTAGGGCAAACGCCATTACTGTGGTTGTTAAATTAAACAGGAAGTGGGCCGCGGCGACCTGTTTTTTTGCAGTGGTGCCTTTGATGCCTCCCAGTAGCACGGTACTGGTTGTACCCAGATCTGCACCAATGATTAGCGCCGCAGCAGGGTACAGGTCGATCATGCCAGCATTGAGGGCGCTTAGTGCAATCATCATGGTTGCGGAGCTGGATTGAATGACCGCTGTGAATACCAGTCCACAGAGCAGATACACCAGCGGTGGGTATCCTGTCAGCAAAGAAATATCCAGTTGGGTAGATAATGATTCCAGGCTGCCTTTCATGTAGCTGAGCC
>JAHRWD010000045.1 GCA_019090315.1 Pseudomonadales bacterium | reverse complement strand
CGCGAAAGCTGTCCATGATTTTTTCGCTTTGGTATTCCTGAATAAAGGTAAACAGTGCATTCAGTAACACCACCCCGAACAGGGCGCTAGCAATGTAAAGGTTACCCTGGCCCGGATCCAGTTGTTCCGCCAGCAGGGCCAAAGCGCCACCGACCATTAGCAGAATCGCGAAGAAATTCGCAAACTGGTTTAGGAAGCGTATATAGGCCGGCGTATCCTGTTTAACCCGTAACTCATTGGGGCCGTATTTTTGCTGTCGTTCAATAACGTCTTTACTAGTCAGGCCTTCATTCGAGCTACCAATGTTCTGGCTTAACTCATCCAGAGAGGCGAGATGTAAGCTGCTGAAGTCTGTTTCAACATCTATTTTCATTGGGCTATTCATAACACATGACCAAAATGAGGGAATGTGAACACTATCAAATAGCTATGACATATTGATTACATAAAACTACTAATTGGTCTGTTGAATTACCTCGTGTGGAGGTTCAAATGGCGAGGGAGTTATTGTGGTGGTTCACTTTCTGGACATAGCAAACAAATGGCTGCTCTTTAGACGTCGTGATGGATAAGATCCAGGGTCAGCAAAGCTAAGCTGATTAGGTGCATTAGTTCTAGTTCAATTTTGGGTCAGGGCCGGGATTACAACACCAAATGCCACAGTAAGAAGCAAAGCACCAAGAATATTGATAAATATCCCAGTCTTTACCATCTGCATGATCGTGACATGCCGACTGCTATAAACAATTGCATTGGGGGGCGTTGCCGCCGGTAACATAAACGCATAAGAGCAGGCCAGGGCGGTGGCAGCCATGAGCATATAGGGATCCATATGCAGCGTGATAGCCAGCGCGCCCATCAGTGGTAGCAGCAGTGAAGCAGTTGCGGTATTGGAAGTTACTTCGGTAAGGAAAATAACGGAGGTAACAATTAAACCTATGATCACTATAAGATTCATGCCTTCCAGTAATGTAAATTGACCGGCGATCCAGTCGGTTAGACCCGTATGGCTGAACCCTTTGGCTATCGCAAAACCACCGCCAAACAGTACGATCACATCCCAGGGAATTTTAACCGCGGTATCCCAGTTGAGCAGCCTTTCGCCCTTTTGGGATTTGGAGGGCAAAAGAAATAGCAGCAGTGCAGCGGCGATTGCGATGGTTGAATCCTGTACTAATTCGATCGGTTGCCAATCGATGAACCCTCGTACTATCCAGCACAGTGCTGCGCCTATGAAAACACCAAATACCCAGCGCTCTTCCGAGGTAACTGGCCCCAGCTTTTCCAGCTCTGCTTTGATTGATTCTCGGCCGCCGGGAATGGTCTCCATTTGGGATGGGTACGCCCAGCGGGTTAGGTACCACCAGATGCAGATCAGCATACAAATAGAGAGGGGAAGTGCGATAGCCATCCATCCTGCAAAGGTAATACGCTGGTGGTACATCTCTTCAAAAACACCTGCCAATATCGCATTGGGTGGCGTGCCGATCAGTGTTGCGGTACCACCCACCGATGCGGCATAGGCAATTCCAAGCATCAGTGCAGTAGAGAAATTATCATTTAGATCAGTCGATTGTGGCTTATTAGTATCAAATTGCTTTACAAGTGCCAGGGCGATGGTGAGCATCATCATAGTAGTGGCGGTATTGCTGACCCACATTGAAAGAAAAGCGGTAGCAATCATAAACCCCAAAATCACCGCCTGGGGTGAGCTGCCGGCTCGCAGGATGACATGCAGAGCAATACGTTTGTGCAGGTTCCATCTTTCCATTGTCACCGCAATCAAAAACCCACCCATAAAAAGATAGATCAGATGATTAGCATAGGAGCCGGTAACCTGGGAGGATTTCATGATGCCAAGCAGCGGGTACAGCACAATTGGTAGCAGTGCGGTGGCAGCCACGGGGATTGCTTCGGAGATCCACAGGGATGCCATCAACGCGACCACCGCTAGCACTCGCATCGCTTCGACGGATGCACCATCTGGTGTGGGCAAAAGTAGAATTAAACTAAACAGGCTTAGCCCAATGATAATGCCGATGTTTCTATTGGGTTTATCGTGGCTGGATGAGGAGGGATTAGAAGTCATGGGATTATCGGCTTTGAACGATTACAGCGTCGTAGGCAGGGAGAGAATGGAAGGTTATCACTAGCAGACGGTTAGAGCTTGCTGTTGGTGTGATGCTCGACCCGAAACGAGCCATCATGCCGTGCATGACTAAACAGTCCTAAACCCTGTGCAATTTTAAAATGTTTCCTTCTCCACCAACCACGATTAATACAAATTTCAGGGGCCTGAAAACCATTTGGGGTTCTAGAAGATGGGTTAGCCTCTACAAATGGGATAAAAACATCTAACCACATTTTTTTTGAAATCAACAAACATTGATCGGTAAAGTCCAGAATCGAGCTATCAATTATAAAAAACTCACCATCACGTTTAATGTTGTCGGGGTAAATTTGATCAGGCTTGCTCTCTATAAAAATACTTCTTCCTTTTAATTTATGGGTTTTTCTAAAACGTAGAACCCGTAATATTTTTTTCCTGATGCTGTCTTTATATTCGACGTTTTTGAAACCATGCTCCTGTGGAATAAAACTCTGATCAACATCCTGTACGGGAAAAAATTTCAAATATTTTGAGACATCAGCAAACCCTTCGCCAACTTTCCATCTATGTCTCATGCGACATAAATCAACTCTATTATCATCCATTAATTCTACGGCTTTACGAATATGCTGCTCTGCAAACTCCGCACTCTCGACAATTGGATTATCATTTTGCAGAAGAAGAATATAATCCGTATCCATATTTTCTGCGAGCTTCTTCATACCGCCAGCGATACCTTCGTTGGCACCGCCTGAATAACTCCACTCATATGTAGCTGCGATTTGTTTATCTACATCCGATAGATCCGAGAAATAAATCATTCGTTGATCAAACAGATCCAGGAACCCATTGTCTCGATAGCTCTTTAACGAAGCCTCAAGTGTTTCATGCGCTTTCCACGATAAAATGCCTATGCCAACTGTTTTTGTCATTTCAAAAGATGGTCATGACATTGTTGTTTCAATCGTGAATTGAACAAGGGGACGCGGATAGCAATAGGATTTCTATCCTGCATATAGCGTTGAAACACCAGGCCCAAGGGGCCATCCGGCAAATATCCATACCGCTAACATCAGGCTCCAGGTCAGCAAAAAGATCAGGGAGTAGGGCAGCATCAACACGATCATGGTGCCCATGCCAGCGTCTTTGTCATAGCGTTTTACAAATGCATAGACCAGTGCGAAGTAGGGCATAAGTGGGGTGATGATATTGGTGCTGCTGTCGCCAACCCGATAGGCTGCCTGGGTCAGCTCTGGAGAGATTCCCGACAACATCAGCATCGGTACAAATATCGGAGCCATGATCGCCCATTTGGCGGATGCGCTGCCGATGAACAGGTTAGAGAGTGCGCAGAATGCGACAAAGCAGATCATTAGCGGAATAGCACTAAAACCAGCAGCTTTAAGCAGATCAGCACCCTCAACTGCTAGTACCAGGCCAAGGTTAGTCCAGCTAAAAAATGCAACGAACTGGGCGGCAAAAAACATCAACACGATATAGGTGGCCATTATCCTCATGGTGTCTTCCATCGCTTCAACAATGTCATTGCCGTTGCTGAAGGTGCCGCTGATATATCCGTAAACCGTGCCGCAAAGCGCAGCAATCAGGAATATGATCGCGATCAATCCGGACATAAAGGGTGATTTGATGATTGAGCTGGTTTCGGGATTGCGAAGAAAACCCTGTTCCGGCACTAGCCCCCAAACAAGCAGCGCGCCAATGACCAGCACCAGTAAGCCAGTGTATTTAAGTGCTTTTCTCTCAGCCGCTGGCAGATGCAGAGATACAGACTCGGCCTGATTATCTGTACTGGAGCCATCCAGTGAAGGCATTACAAATTTTTCAGTTACCCAGGTGCCGGCAATCGACAGCAACAGGGTCGAAGCGATTATAAAATAATAGTTACCGGTGGCTGCTACTTCATAACCGGGATCGAGTAACTGGGCTGCTTCGGTGGATATGCCGCCTAAAATGGCGTCCACAGGACCGATCAATAAATTAGCGCTGAATCCGGCGGAGACACCGGCGAAGCTAGCGGCGATACCGGCAATGGGATTACGGCCAGCCGCCAGGAAAACCATGCCACTGACAGGGATTAACACCACATAACCTGAATCAACGGCGATGCTCGACATCACCCCTGCGAAAACCACAATAAACGTAAGCAGGGTATCAGGCGCTTTTAATACCAGCAGTTTGAGCAGGCTTTGAATAAGTCCTGATTTTTCAGCAATACCAATCCCCAGCATAACCACCAGCACCGGGCCGACCGGTGCAAAACCAGTGAAATTCTTAACCATATTACCGGTGATACGGTTAAACCCATCCAGGCTCAGCAAATTAACAACGCTTATCGAGTTGCCATTTAGCGGATGAATAACGGCTGTACCAATACTGTAAAAAAGCGCCGAAAGCACAATTACCAGCAGGCTCAGGAATACAAAAAGAAGCGTCGGGTGGGGCAGCGCATTACCGGCTTTTTCGATACGGTCTAAAGCGGAGCGGGTACGGGAGAGTTTATTCACGGCAAGTTGTCATCAAGGTTGGGGCGAGTTCAGGTCGAACGGGAATTAAACCGGAGGATAACAACTAGAACGAATGTCGGTTTAACTGGTGAATTCAAAAAGGAGGAATTATAAGGGAAAACCATTGCCGCAGAACAGGTCTGCGGCAACAGTTAAAGGCTCAGGTTACGCAGACCAGGGTCTAACGGTTGAGAACCCTTGAATCAGCACTTCGCCCTTGCCAGTGATCGCAGTCAGATCAAGGTCAGCGTGCGTAACGCCATCTTCTTCGTAGACTTTCTTGACAATGCCTTTGAATTCAACGTCGTCGCCAGGCCACAGTCGAGTTTTGAAACGGATTCCAAAGCTCTTTACTGAAGTAGGACCAAACCACTCAGCTGGAACACGGCTAAGGATACCGGCAGTCAGCATACCCATACCGAAAACGGTAGGCAGACCGGCTTTTTCAGCAAAAGTCTGATCATGGTGGATTGGGTTGAAGTCACCACCGCCGCCCGCATAACGCGCGAAATCGGTACGGGTGAAATCTTTCTTGGTGAAGGCGTACTCGTCGCCCTCTTTAATGGATGCAAAAAGATCGCTGCTCATTCTTTTACCACTCCGCCGGTTTGGATCAATGTATTTTTGACTCGCAGCACTAGCTCGCCATCCTGATTTTTGTAGTTGGTGAACGAATCAAAAATCTGCATGCTTCCGCCACGCTTACCTTCTTTAACGGTTTTGATGGTTTCGCCCTGCTCAGCAGTCAGCATTTCACCAGCGAAAACAGGTCGCTCGTAGAAAAATTCCTGGCCACCATGCAGAATGAAGCGCATGTCCAAACCTAGATCTTTAATCAGGTTAGGTGCATCAGTCGGCTGGAAAAATGCGGTAGCAGAGGTGTAGGTCAACGGTGCAACGACACCGGGCAGACCAGCCGCCGCGGCAGCTTCGGCATCATGATAAAGCGGATCATCACATCCGATTGAGTTAGCGAATTCGTGGATTTTGCCACGTTCGATAGGCATTCCTGGGGGATTAATTTCAGCCATAATGCTTCCATTCTCCTGAAGTTTGGTTGATTTAGAAAATCGCGGTACTAGCGGATCAGTGCATCTGTAGGCAAAGCACATACAGGCTGCGGTGACAAAAGCTCGTACTGTTATTTTTGTATTGTTAGAGCTGTAATTTCTATTCTGCTCTCTGTTGAAAACAGACCACGAAATCTAACACTAGCGCCTGCGTCGGTCAAGATGCTATGGCCGGAGACTGGCGTGCTACTGTAGTCCGAACCCAATAGCTTTAGGGCGCCAACAGGGGGATAATATGCGCCTTTATGCTGGTCTGTCTTATCCGATAGGCTACTCATTGATCTACACCAAACAACAGTCTCCACACCATTGAAACACTATGACGTCATTATATTGGGTGCCGGTGCTGCCGGCTTGATGTGTGCTGCTACAGCGGCGCAACGCGGCCGGCGGGTGCTCGTACTGGAGCGCGCAAACAAAATCGGCAAGAAGATACTGATGTCCGGTGGCGGTCGCTGCAACTTCACCAATTACAGTGTTGAGTCAGAAAACTACATCTCTTCAAATCCTCATTTTTGCAAATCGGCCCTGAACCGCTATAGCCAGTGGGATTTTATTGCGCTGGTTGATAAGCACCGAATCAACACAGAAGAGCGTAAACATGGACAACTGTTTTGTGTGGGTTCCGCCAAAGAGATTTTGGCGATGCTGGTTGCGGAGTGTGAGGAGGCGGGTATCGAGATACAAAGCGGTTGCGAAACCAGAGCGATACAGGGCCTGACAAGCAGTGATAAAAACGGCAGCCGCTACTCAGTCACGGTAGATGGCTTTGACGACGTCGCCGGGCTAACCGAGGTTCAGTGTTCATCGTTGGTAGTTGCAACCGGAGCCTTATCGATACCCTCGTTGGGTGGTAGTGGCTTCGGTTATGAAATCGCCACTCAGTTTGATCTACCGCTGACTGAGCGCCACGCAGGGCTGGTACCACTGATGTTTACCTCATCTACAAAAGCCATTTGTGAACGACTATCCGGCCTGGCACTGGAGGTTGAGGTAAGTTGCAATGGACAGAGCTTTACCGAAAACCTGCTGTTTACCCATCGTGGACTCAGCGGCCCGGTTATATTGCAGATTTCCAATTATTGGTATCCCGGCGATTCGATTGAGATCAATCTTTTGCCGAATCTGGATGCGATAGACTGGCTGCTTCAGGCGAAACAGCAGCAGGGAAAAATCCGATTAAATACTCTGTTAAACAAACAGTTAGCAAAGAGTCTTGTGAATGAGCTAGAACGACTTTGGTGGTCGAATCTGGCAGAGCAACCACTGGCTCAGTTCAGCGATCAACAGCTAACTGGCATCGGTGGACAGTTAAACAGTTGGTGTTTAAAACCCTCCGCCAGCGAAGGTTACCGCACCGCAGAAGTAACACTTGGTGGTATCGATACCGATTCAATCAGCTCAAAAACAATGGAAGCGAAGACCCAGAAAGGACTCTATTTTATCGGCGAAGTTCTGGACGTCAGTGGTCACCTGGGTGGCTTTAATTTTCAATGGGCATGGTCGTCGGGGTATACCGCCGGTACCTTTGTGTAGACTTATTTAAACCTTTCACCGTGTACTATCTATAAATGTTACGACTCACTGAAATAAAATTACCGCTGGATCATGCCGAAGCCGATTTGGCGATTGCAGTTGCCAAAAAACTACAGGTATCCGAGCAGCAGTTGCTGAATATCGAAGTGTTCAAACGCAGCTACGACGCCCGCAAAAAAACCAATGTTTTACTGATTTATCAGGTCAACGTTGAGTTATCGAAAGCCGATGAAGAGGCTGCTTTGGAGCGGTTCGCCAAACAATCCTCTGTACGTATCGCTCCAGACACAAGTTATAAATTCGTAACCAATATACCGGATACTTTTCCCGCCGCAGATCAACAACGCCCCATTATTATCGGCTTTGGCCCCTGCGGTATTTTGGCGGCATTGGTACTTGCGCAGATGGGATTAAAACCGATTGTGCTGGAGCGCGGCCAGGATGTGAAGCAACGCACTCAGGACACCTGGGATCTATGGCGGAAGGGTAACCTGCATACCGAATCTAATGTTCAGTTTGGCGAGGGTGGGGCGGGCACATTTTCTGATGGGAAACTTTATAGCCAGGTAAAGGATAAGCGTCATCTCGGCAGAAAGGTGCTGACCGAGTTTGTAAAAGCCGGTGCACCGGCGGAAATATTAGTCGACAGTAAACCTCACATTGGCACATTCAAGCTGGTCAAAATGGTTGAAAGTATGCGCGCGGAAATCATCGAGCTTGGTGGCGAGATTCGATTCGGCGCAAAGGTAGAAACCGTTCATCGGGAACCATCCCTCGAAAACAGTGATGCTGAACGTACTGGCCAAATCACAGGTATCACCCTGAGCAACGGCGAAACCCTGCATACCCGTCATCTGATTTCGGCGATTGGCCATAGCGCCCGTGATAGTTTTGAAATGCTGCTGGAGCAGGGTGTATATATTGAACCCAAACCGTTCTCCATCGGTTTCCGTATCGAACACCCGCAGTCAGTGATTGATGCTGCACGCTTCGGTGACAATGCAGGCAATCCTATTCTGGGTGCGGCTGACTATAAACTGGTACACCATTGCGACAATGGCCGTAGCGTCTATAGCTTTTGTATGTGCCCCGGCGGAACTGTGGTGGCTGCAACCTCCGAACCCGGACGTGTTGTAACTAATGGCATGTCTCAATATTCCCGTAACGAGCGAAATGCCAATGCTGCGGTTGTAGTAGGCATTACGCCGGAGCAGGATTATCCGGAACACGTACTGGCAGGTATCGATCTGCAAAGGGATCTGGAAAGCCTGGCCTATGAATTAGGCGGCGGCGACTACAGCGCACCGGCGCAACTAGTAGGTGACTTTCTGAAGGACAAACCCTCCACCGGCCCACGCAGTGTGAAACCCTCCTATCAACCCGGGGTTCGCTACGGCGATCTCTCCAAACTACTACCGGAATTTGCGGTTGCCGCCATCCGTGAAGCGATCCCTGAGTTCAACAAACAGATCAAAGGATTTTCAATGTCCGATGCGGTTTTGACCGGCGTTGAAACCCGTACCTCATCACCGATCTGTATAAAACGCGACAAGGATTTTCAAAATATCAATACAACCGGGTTATATCCCGCAGGTGAGGGCGCTGGTTATGCCGGGGGGATTTTATCCGCGGCTATTGACGGAATTAAAGTGGCAGAGGCGATAGCGCTGGATTTGCTATCTTCCCAGCCGGAATAAAGCAATCACGAAAGGTCGTTTTTATCTCGTTTGGACTGTGCGTTAGACCAGGGATCCGTTTTTTCTTTTACATCTGTGATTGTTGATTCTTTTGAATTCGCCGTGTCAGCGGCGGGCCATTTCGTTCTTATATACAGCGCTTCAACCTTTTTACGCGCCCAGGGTGTTTTACGCAGGAACTTCAGGCTGGATTGAATACTTGGGTCGTGGCTAAAGCAGTTAATACGAATTCGATCCGCTAAACCTTGCCAACCATATTTCTGCTGCAATCGAGTGACGATTGTTTTCAGGGTGACGCCGTGCAGTGGATCGTTGTTGTTGGAATAGTTCATCTGTTATCAATAAAACCTTTAAAACTATCTATCGGTTGTGGCTACTTTTTCGGGGTAGTCTCGATGAGATTTTCCAACGCCCTGATACGATGGCGAGACATATTTTCAGATTCGTCAGCGCATGTTGGAAGGTGGGCACTATACCGCGTTTTATTCAATACGATTAGTTCATTGAGCGCTTGCCTTCACTACCGCTGAATCCTTTTGGGTGTTCATCTGCCCAACAATCTGATACAACATAGATGCGCTATCCAATAACAATAATAGAAAGTGAGGACTGATATGAAAGCTGCAGTGATGCGAGAGGTGAATGCCCCTCTACAGATCGAAGAAGTTCAAATTTCAAAACCGATGGCAAGGGAGGTATTAATACGTACTTCCGCTGTAGGTGTTTGCCACAGTGACCTGCATATTTTACACGGTACCTATCCGCGTGATTTGCCAACGATTCTGGGTCATGAATCCGCAGGTATTGTTGAGCAGGTGGGTTCTGCGGTGACTGGGCTAAAACCCGGTGATCATGTGATTACCTGTCTATCCGCTTTTTGTGGACATTGTGAGCACTGCCTTACTGGCCACATGTCCCGTTGCCAAAGCCCTGAGATCGATCGGGGTGAGAATGATGAACCACGCCTTTCGCAAAATGGCACACGCATTCATCAGTTTGCCAATCTCTCCTCCTTTGCCGAACAGATGCTAGTACATGAGCATGCGGTGGTGAAAATCCGCGAAGATATGCCATTGGATCGGGCTGCGTTGATCGGTTGTGGTGTAACCACCGGAGCCGGTGCAGCCATTAATACGGCTAAGGTTAGGCCAGGCACAACCGTTGCGGTAATTGGCTGCGGCGGAGTAGGATTGTCTGCGATTAATGGTGCAGCTATTGCCGGGGCAGGGCGTATTATCGCCGTTGATATGCACCCCAATAAGCTTGAATTAGCCAAACAGTTTGGTGCAACGGATGTTGTCAACGCAAGTGAGGGGGATCCGGTTGAACAGGTTGTCGATATGACCAATGGCGGGGTGCACTACTCCTTCGAAGCCATTGGCATGAAGGTTACTGCCGAGCAATCCTTTCGAATGCTTAGAAGCGGTGGCGTGGCGACGGTGATTGGTATGGTCCCAGTGGGCACCCATATTGAACTTCATGGCGCGGATCTGCTTTCCGAACGACGGCTGCAGGGTTCTATGATGGGTTCCAACCGTTTTCCGATTGATATGCCGCAGTACATTGAGTTCTATCTTGCTGGAAAACTACACCTTGACCAGTTGATATCAGCCCATATCAAACTTGAAGATGTGAATAAAGCAATGGACGATCTTGAAGTGGGTAAACTGGCACGCCAGGTGATCATGTTTGATCACTAATTTGGCCTATAGTTAAAGGCATCTATCCTCTACAAGGTGCCGCTAAAAAGGTTTTTTAGCGGCACTTTCAGATCTCCCTCCTGGGAACGTGGATCTTCATATATGCCGTCAAAAATAAAAAACTCTCATTTTGAGAATGTAGAAAAAATTGGGGAAAATCTTGTTTCTGAGGTATTTAGCGCACGGGATAAACAAACCAAAACACAGCTTTTAATCAGGAAAGTAAAACCTGATTTTTTATTTGAGGGTATTAAAGATTATATTGAGCAACAGATACAGCACCTCAAACGACTTGATATTGCGGATCTATTAATCCCTGAATCACAGATTAGTGATGACAATAATCTCTACCTGATTCAGCCTTACCCGCCTGGGGAGACATTACGCAACTGGTTGTCAGAACAAACCCAGATAGAGATCAGCACCATCCTTGAAGTTGGCATTTCACTGTTAGATGGTGTTGCTGTGCGACACCGTTCTGCGCTGGTTCACAAAGGCATAAAACCCGATAACGTCCGGATTCAGCAAGGTCCGATTCGAATTCAGTTGATGAATGAAGTGCAGATAACCGACCGCGCAAAATATAGTGGGTTCGTCAATAACCCCTATTATCTTCGTGAAACATTGCCATATAACGCGCCGGAAATGAGTGGGCGTATCCGTGCCCATGTGGACTATTCCAGTGATCTGTATTCGGTAGGTATAGTGTTGTATGAATGCATTACCGGCACACCGCCATTTTTATCCGACGATCCTTTGTCTATTGTTCATTCGCACCTTGCGGAACAGCCCCGTCCAGTAGCTGAGCTAAATAAAAACTGCCCGGAAATTTTGGGTGATATTATTTCTACGCTTTTACAGAAACAGCCGGAAAAACGTTATCAAAGTGCAACAGGACTACGGGCCGATCTACAAACCTGTTTATCAACACTAAAAATAAGCCCATCCGATCCGTCGAAGGTTGTGATCCCAGCTTTTCAATTGAGAGAACATGAATCCAGCCACCAAATTTCCATTCCGTCGATCATGGTCGGACGAGAGGTCGAACAGAAACAACTACTGGATGAATATCAGCGTATTTGTACCGGTAAGCTCGGTATCGTCATGCTGTCCGGCTTATCCGGTATCGGTAAAACCAGGCTAATACAGGAACTGGAATTACCGATTGTTGCAAAGCGTGGTAATTTTACCTTTGGCAAATTCAACCAATTTTCAACGCACCTTCCCTATAGCACTTTGTTGGGCGCTTTCAGCCGATTGATCCGGCAAATTTTGAGCGCAAATAGTGAACATATTCAATATTGGCGTGAGCGGATGCTGGACGTGCTGGGAGCAAACGGAAAGCTGGTAACCGATATCGTGCCTGAGCTGGAAACCATCATTGGTAAACAGCCAGAGGTACAGCCATTACCAGCAAATGATGCACGTAATCGGTTTACCGATCTCTTTAGCCGGTTTATGAGTTGTCTGGCGACCGAAACCCATCCACTGGTATTATTTATTGATGATATGCAATGGTGCGATGACGCAACCTTAGATCTGCTCGAATTTATTTATTCCCAGCCTGAAAATCATCCTTATTTGTTGATCATTGGTGCATATCGTAGCAATGAAGTGGACGAGAATCATCCAGTTCATCAGATGGAATCTATGATTGAACAATCCTCTCAGCCGATACTCAAGTTAAAGCTTGAGCCCCTTGAACAAGCAGCTGTCAATCAAATGGTGGGGCACATACTCAATACCAGCCCTTCGCGTACCGAGGAGTTGACCAACGGCATCCACCCGATTACCGGTGGCAATCCTCTGTACGTCAGTGAGAGCTTACGCTGGTTGCACCAAAATGATCGTTTGCAACTTGCCGAGAATGGCAAATGGGAATGGGATGATAGTGACATCACTGGGGAAGATATACCCAGCGATATTACCGGACTGTTCGTAGAAAAAATGATGGGGTTTTCGCCAAAGGTTCGGGATTTGCTCGCAACCGGTGCGTTGCTAGGAGCACAGTTTGAAGGAGTTGATCTGGCGAATATTGCTCAAATCCCACGAGTAGAACTCTATTCCGCATTATCCGAAGTATTTGCACAGCGTATTCTTCACGTGGATAAGGGGCGGTTGTATTTTGTCCATGATCAGATACAGGCTGCGGCGGCGGATTTTCTTGATGAAGAGCAACGTAAACAGCGCCATCGAGTGATTGCTCGTAGCTATATTGAACGAATAAACCCCGGTAAATCACAAGCAACCATACCCACCGCAACACTGTTTTCCATTGTTGAACATATGGCGGCTGGCAGGCTTGAGCAGGCAACTGCTGAAGAGCGACTGGAAGAAGCCCGGTTCAATTACCTTGCTGGCGTCGCCGCACTGGAGAGCCTGGCTCACGATGCCGGTAACCACTATTTGAACCAATGCGCCGAACTGTGCCCCCAGTCGATGTGGGATGATGACTATCCGTTTATGCTGGCGTTGTACAAAAAGCTAGCGCATGCAGCCTTACTCAACGCAGACCAGGCCCGTGCCGCTACCGTTGTCGGTATATCCATGCGATATGCGCGAACCAATTTCGACAAGGCCGATTTCCTCTATGAACAGTCAGTTGCCTGTGCAGCCCTAGGGGATCTGCCCCAGGCAATTGATATCGTATCCCGTGCACTGGCGTTGCTGGAGCTGCCGCTACCCACCCACGACGATGAAATACAGCAAGAGATCGAAGCGATGGAGGCCCGTATACATGACAAGGATCGGGATTTCCTGGCTGAAGTAATCGATTCACCCCATGCCGATAGCCCCTTTTCTGTTCTTGTTCACAAGCTTTACGGCGAACTGCTGGGCTATTTCTTTTTCAGTGGGCAAACAGAGATGACCCGATTAACAGCCTATCGAGCGATTGATTGTTCAGTTGAGTTTGGCTCAGATGATTTTGTCTGCTACGCGCTCGGCTGTATCGCATATATCCTGGTCGGGGATCGCAACTATACGCTGGCGTATCAGTATGAGGCAGCAACAATAGAATTAATAAAACAGTACCCTGACACCTTCGGTTCGGTAAAAGCGAAAGGTGCGATTCTATGGGCTACCATGCATTTACGGCAGCCTATATCGGATCTGCGAAGCTACGGTGGAGAAACCGCCGTGGAGGGTATACGCTGCGGTGAATTACGATATGGCGTACTCTCCAAATGCGTTGAGCACTGGTTCGGATATGTTCAGGGTAATGACCTACCATTGCTAAACAATGAGCTTGAGAAAATGAACAGTTTTTCTCAACAGTGTAATCTGGCTTTATCCCTTGCGATAGGTGAAGCGATACAACTGAGTTTACGTCCGTTGCTTGGAGAGGATGAAAGCATTCAGTCCACGTGGGACGATCAAGAGGTCGCGGATACCATCCAGCAGTGGAATGATGACGGCATGATGGTTGCGACGGCAAGCTACTATACGTTTTCTGGAATAGTGTGTTACTACAATCATCAACCAGTCGAGGCAGAACAGTTTCTGGATCTAGCTGAACCGCTACTGCCAGCACTTAGCACTGGTATCGTCGAAAAAATGTGGTACGTTTTTCGGCATTTGATTGGATTAAAAATGGGCTTCAAAAATGATCAGGAAACCCATCTTGATCGACTAACCGAGTGGTCGGCTGAAGGGCCAATGCTGGCTCCATACATGATGTTGATCGAAGCAGAAACAGTTGTTACACAGGGTGATTTTAAAAGCACAAGATATCAATATCTTGATGCGATAGACAGCGCCAACCAGGCACGATATGTGCTGCTCGAGGCCTTTCTAAATGAGCGCTTATCCAGCCATTTATATGGTCATAATCATCACACAGCTGAAAGTTATCGAAATCGGGCGAACTTTCTTTATAAAAGCTGCGGTGTCGTCAACCGTACGGCTAAACCTGTTCAATCGATCCTCGACATCCCGAATAATCGCTCAGCAATAGAGCCGATAGATAAAACAGGTACCCCAAGATCTGTACAGGACGTTAACAGCGATCTTGATGTCAGATTTCTGTTCGACGCGGTTAAAAGCATCTCATCCGAGCTTGATCTGGATAAATTGATGGGGACCATTTTGAGTTCGGTAATGGCACGGCTTGGAGCTAAAAATGGTTACCTGTTGATCGCCGAAGACAACCTGCTGCAACCGGTTTTTAAAGGCATTAAATACGAAGAAGTAACCATTATTTCGAGGGGTGAAGACTCCTTCAATACCGATACACTCAGTATGGCGATTACCAATTACGTATTTAACTCTAAAGAAAGCGTTATTTTGGACAGCGCAGTTGAAGCGGGTGACTTTGTCACCGATAGGGTCGTACTGGCACACCACTTACAATCCGTGCTCTGTATACCGATTGTGATGCAAAACAACGTGCTGGGAATTCTCTATTTTGAAAACAGTTTGATCAAATCAGCGTTCACAGAGGAGCAAATTGATCAGGCAGATTTGCTGACCTCCCAGGCGGCAATTGCATTACAGAACTCAAAGCTGTTACATGAGACTCGATTGGCGCAAAATGCGATTGAAGAGATGAACCGTGATCTGGAACATAAGGTAGAGGAGCGAACCCAGGAACTACAGAAAAAACAACTCGAACTGACCCATGCCGGCAGACTAGCATCCCTTGGTGAACTATCAACCGGAATAGCCCATGAGCTGGGCCAGCCACTTCAAATCATGCAGGTGGCATCACGGATTATCCAGGACGAGCTGGAAAGTGATGATTTCGATGGAGCCACGCTTATACCGTTTACACGAGACATTGCAGAGCAGATTGAACGTGCCACCGCCATCGTGAGCAACATGAGAAGCTATGCCCGCAATGACGACAACAAAGATGCAGAACGTACCGATCTATCCGAGCCATTTAATCAATGTCTGGTGTTTTTTACCGAACAGTTTCATCAACATCAAATTGAACTAATACTGGAAATAGCACAAAATCTACCCGACGTGTTGGTGAACCCACAAAAATTCCAGCAAATTGTCGTCAACCTGCTTTCCAATGCACGTTATGCCGTAGACCACGCTGCCGAGAATAGAGTGGACGAACCGGATAAAAAGATCACTGCAAGATTGTATCCCTCAGCGGATAACCAATTTGTGGTGTTAGAAGTGAAGGACAATGGTATCGGCATGACCGAAGAGGTATTACAGAAATGTCGCGAACCTTTTTACACCACCAAACAGGCAGGTGAGGGCACCGGTTTGGGATTATCCATTGTTCATAGCCTGGTCAAGGAGTTTGGTTTTACCCTTGAAATCATCAGTGAAGCGAATAAAGGCAGTTTGTTTACCGTCACCATGCCCACCCATCATGCGATATGAATCGAGTGTATTTCGATGAGCGTTAATAAAAATCTGAAGGTTCTGCTTGTAGATGACGAAGTTAAGATTACCGAACTGTTGTCCTATGCATTGCGAAAACAACCCTATGAAATCAGCGTTGCCCACAACGGAGTAGAAGCGCTGGATGTGTTAGCCGAACATACCATTGATATCCTGGTAACCGATATTCGTATGCCGAAGATGAATGGGCTCGAACTCAGTCGCCTGGTTCGTGACCAATATCCTCGTATTCAGATCATTATTATTTCCGCCCATGGCGATGTAGACAGTGCAGTTGAAGCGTTAAAGATTGGGGCAGTAGACTTCTTACAAAAACCGGTCGATCCAAAGGTATTGCAGTTATCACTCAGTTCATCAGCTGAAAAATGGTACCTACGCAATGAGCTGGATAATACCTACCGGGAGCTAGCACAGGAGAAAGAGCTATTATCGGTGACGCTTAACAGTATTGGTGATGGTGTGATTGCTACCGATACCGACGGCAGTATCACCATGATGAATAAGGTATCTGCCGCCCTTACCGGTTGGTCAGCTAACGATGCCAGAGGCAAGCCGCTGACTAAAGTCTTCAATATTATCAACGAACAAACCCGAGAGATCTGTGAAAATCCGGTTGCTAAGGTACTGGAGACAGGACGTATCATTGGGCTTGCCAACCACACAGCCTTAATTTCCAGGGATGGCACGGAAAGAAGTATTGCAGACAGTGCAGCACCCATTCGGAATCGTAACAGTGACGTGATTGGCACAGTACTGGTTTTTCGTGATGTGACGCTAGAGAACCATGTAAATGCCGAACTGGCGAAAACCAAAAAGCTGGAATCAGTAGGCATATTGGCCGGTGGCATCGCTCATGATTTCAATAATCTTCTTACCGGAATTATGGGGAATATAAACCTGGCTAAAACGGATGTAGGCCCTGAGCATGAAGCGTACGATCTACTCACAGCCGCTGAGAATGCATCCAAACGAGCCAGTAAGCTGACCCATCAACTGCTGACTTTTTCAAAGGGTGGCGAACCAATTGTTGAGCTAGCTTCAATCTATAACCTTGTTCGGGAATCCGCAGACTTTACCCTTACGGGTTCCGGTATCGCCTGTCGTATTGATCAGGATGCCTCATTATGGGCTGCACTGATTGATAAAGGTCAAATTGATCAGGTTATTCAAAATATAGTGATTAATGCTCGCCAGGCAATGCCTGAGGGTGGAACGATCCATATTCTTTGTGAGAACTTCATCAAGGAAGAACATGAGGCTGACGAGCTGTCAATCACCCCTGGGGATTATGTACGCCTTGTAATACGGGATGAGGGTATTGGTATTCATCCCGAGCTTCTGGAGAAAATATTTGACCCCTATTTTTCTACCAAGCAAGAAGGTAGCGGCCTCGGTATGGCCGTGACCCAGGCCATCGTTCGTAAACACAGGGGGCGTATCGAATGTGATTCGATACCCGGACAAGGCACTACCTTTACGCTTTACCTGCCAGCGGTAAGAAAAACGGTTGCCGATAGAAGCCATGTGTTTGCCGAGCATAAGGGCAGTGGCAAAGTGATGGTCATGGATGATGAAGAGATGATCAGAACCCTTACCGCAAGTATGCTCGAAAGCTGTGGCTATGAGGTGATCCATGCAAGGGATGGTGAAGAGGTATTGCAGCTGTATAGAGAGGCGCTGGATGATTCCCAGCCTATTGATGTTGTGATCATGGATCTCACAATTCCTGGCGGCCTGGGCGGGCAGGAAACCATCGTTAAATTACTGGAACTGGACCCTGATGCTACGGCTATCGTCTCAAGCGGTTATTCCAATGACCCGGTAATGGCCAACTACAAAGAGTACGGCTTTAAAGCATGTTTGACTAAACCCTATTTGATGGGTGCACTGACGGATGCGGTATCAAAGGTGATGTTGGAATCCGATTGAATCGGATTCTATTTTTGTACGGTATGCCTTATTCGCTAATTAGATTGAATGATCTCATTTTTCCATAGCGAAACCTGCTTAAGGGATTTCGGCCAGAAGCTCCGTGGCAGCCCGTTTGCTACGTGCAAGATTCACTCTACGGCCAAACTTGGCTAACCCAACAAGAGATTGATAGGCTGGATTTGAATCAAGTTCGAAGGAGTCGCCATTACTTTGAAGCGCTGCAACCAACTGCGGAAATAAACCTCGATCCAGGTCAACCAGGTTTTCAATTTGCTGATTAAACGCCAGTAAGTATCGATTTAACTCCGATGACATCGCCGCACTATCAACGATATCGCCTGACTCTGCTGCGGTGAGTTCGAGTGTGCTTAATGCCGATGCAAGCGCGCCGATCTGATCGATATACAGGGTACGATCCGACATTGCCTGAACGCATTCGGTAATCAGTATTCGTAGATTGCCGAGCTGAGTACCCATTTGTACAACGGATTCGAAAATGGGGAAGGGCCGAGCGTATTTATCATAGGCAATACCCGCTTCACCAACCCGATTACTCACCGGAACTTCGCAGTTATCCAATGTAATGGTGGCGTGGGTCGCGGGCTTCATATGATCAAATTCTTTCATTGGCACGACGCTGAGACCAGCGGTATCGCGGGGAACCAGAAATGTGCTGAAGGTTTTTTTGCCGCTAGCATCAAGCCCCGTAATGCTCATTACCACATAGGCATCTGCAATCATTCCATTGGTGATGAAGGTTTTTGTACCACTTATCGTAACCCTGTCGCCCTCTATTTTGGCTTCGGTTTTTATGGTCTTGGGATTGGCGCCGCCCTCTGGCTCCGACACGGCGATTGAGATCACTTTTTTTGAATCCACTACCTGTGGCAACCACTGTTTGCACAAATCTTTTGATCCATGATTTAACAGGTAGCAACGGCTAACCAATATATTCATCAGCCAGGTGGTGACGACGCCCCGGGGAATCAGGGAAGAGGTCATCGCCGAACAAACCGCAACCAGACCCGCGGTGTTGGTTTGCGTACCACCATATTCCGCGGGGAAGCCGATTTGGTGGATGCCCATCTCCTTCAGTTTTTCAATCTGCTGGTCCGGATCCATACCTTCCGAAGCCGCAACGAACAGCTGTATTTTATTCTCTATATCAATAAGTTGCGGGGTGTTTTTTTTGAATTGCGTGAAGTTGTCGGAAAAACTTAGCATAGGATTTGTTCTCTATTCTTAATTCTTATTTTGGTACAGGTTTGGGCGTAGGCGTGGATACAGGAGACTCATCAGCTCTTGACCATTCTCGGCGGTTGATCGCATAACCTTCAACTTGCCCTTTAAAAGGCATGACCAACATACCGGTAATCCAGGTTGTTTGTTTAGGGTTTCGATAGGTGTGGATACCAATCTCCATTCCTAATTGACCCTTTCGGGGTTGGTCGATATAGGTGCCAAATAATCGGTCCCAGATCGATAGATTAAACCCGAAGTTGCTGTTGGTTTCATTGTCTTCGGTTGAGTGATGTACCCGGTGCATATCCGGCGTAACGACAAATAGCCGCACGATTCGATCCAGCCACGGAGGCAAGCCGACGTTACCGTGGTTGAACATGGCCATACCGTTAAGCACGATTTCAAATATGATGACCGCCAGTACCGGCGCGCCCAGTAGAAGAATTGCGGCAAACTTGATCAATATTGACAGCACGATTTCAAGCGGATGAAAGCGTGCGCCGGTGGTGAGATCGTAATCCAGGTCTGCATGGTGTACCCGATGCAATCGCCAGAAAGTCGGCACCGCGTGAAGCATTACGTGCTGAAAATAGATAATCATATCCAGCGCAATGATGGATATGATCACGCTGATAGATAAGGGCAGGGTGAAATGGTTGAGAAGCCCCCAGCCATTGCTTGCGGCAAATACCGCAACACCGACCGCCGCAGCGGGGAAAATCAGCCGCAAAATAATACTGTTAAGAACGACTAACCCCAGATTGTTAGCCCAGCGTACGGGTTTGGGCTGGCTGAGTTGTCGTCGTGGGGCAAGTAACTCCCACAACGCCATCACTGCAAAAATACCGAAGAAAAAACCCAACCGTATATTCACTTCATGTTGGCTGACAAATTCCGACAAGCCCATGGTGTTATTCCTGATGCAAAAAATTACTCAGCATCAGCATACCAGCCTCGGTGGCAAAAGACTCAGGATGAAACTGTACACCCTGGATCGGGTATTGTTTGTGCCGAACCCCCATAATTTCCGTTGTGCCGCTATGGTATTGCTCCTCAGTCGGCAGTGTTGCTGTCACCTCAAGACAGTCCGGTATTTTATCCGGGTTCACCATCAATGAGTGGTAGCGCATCACTTCCAGCGGCTGAGGCAAGTCTTTAAATACCTGTTCGCCATTGTGCTGAATATTGGAGGTTTTTCCGTGCATAGGTAGCGGTGATCTGATGACTTCACCACCAAACGCATAGGCAATTCCCTGCATACCGAGGCAAATTCCCAGTAGTGGAGTAGTTTTCCCCAACTCCGTAATCACCTCTTTACACACCCCAAAGTAATCGGGGTTATCGGGACTGCCGGGGCCTGGCGAAATGATGATCCGATCCGCATTGATATCCGCTACCTGCTTAAGGCTGAGTTCGTCATTGCGTATCACCAATACCTCAAAGTCTTTTCGACCACCTTCGGTAGATGCACGTGAAAGTACTTCACCTGCATATTGATACAGGTTAAAGGTGAAGGAATCGTAGTTATCGATAATAAGCAGTTTCATGATGACGCCTTCTCGAAACTGGCTAATACCTGTTTCATTGCTGCAGATTTACGCTGGATCTCCATATACTCATCCCTGGCGTTAGAGTCATATACGTTGCCACCACAGGTTTGCAGATAGGCTTTTTCGTTGTTCACAAAAACCGATCGAATCGGGATAGCAAAGGCGCAGTCGCCGTTAAAACCAAAATGGCCAACGGCTCCGCCGTACGGACCGCGACCTTCCGGTTCGAGATCATCAATAATTTTCATCGCCTCAATTTTCGGCGCACCGGTTAATGTCCCTGCGGGAAAGTTGGCGGCTAGCGCAGAAAACATATCATCTTCATTACGGATAATTCCGACGATCTCACTGGAGATATGCTGGACGTGGCTGAATTTTTTAATGTCCATCAGGTTGCGCACTTTTACAGTGCCAAACTGGGCCACTCTGCCGATATCATTTCGATGCAGATCCACCAGCATATTGTGTTCTGCGATCTCTTTTGGATCGTTGAGTAATGTGCGTGCCAGAACCTGGTCTTCTCGCTGGTCTTCACCACGTTTTACAGTGCCGGCAAGGGGATAGGTTTCCATTTCGCCCTGTTGTAAACGAAATAGTAGTTCAGGGCTAGCGCCCACAATACGCTGTGATCCAAACTTAAAATAGTTCATATGAGGGGAGGGGTTCACCTCCCGAAGTTTCTGGTAGATCTGAAGCGTATCGCCCTTAACCTGATAGTGGGATTTAAATCCGAGCTGCACCTGAAAGATCAAACCGGCGCAGATATCATCCCGTGCTCGGTCAACTGCATTGGCATGTTCCGCTTGGTTCATATCATCGTTGCAAAATTCAACGGTCAATTCTGTTGGTGCGGGAGCAGGTTTTTGAAGGATATCGAATATCTGTTGGGAGCGATCATTCTCGTAGTAGAAATAAGTAATCTGGCCTGTCATTTTGTCCAGTAACAGGCCGTCGCGGTAGATACCAAATTTAAATGCATCGAACTGGTCGCTGGTTTTAATATCGAGGGTTGGTTCAAAGAAACGTACACTATCGTAACCGATGTAACCCGCCAGGCCACCACAATAGCTTCGGGCGATGACATCCTGGGGGATTAAATCCCGCAATGCATCATATGCATTGTCGGTTCGGTAACGAGTAATCTGGCCAGATGCTGTATCGGTAATAATCAGTTCATTAATATCTTCGGCATGTACCAGCGTATCCGGATCGAATCCAATCACATGCATTCTAGCGCGGTCGCCGTCTTCGCCGAGTGATTCCAGCAGGAAGCAGTTCTCAAACTGAGGTTCGATGCGCCGAAACAGCTCAAAGAAATCGATCTCTTCATTGATCTCTCGATAGTGCGGTTTACGGGGCAGGGTGATTCTGGGTATTGAAGAGGTCATGGCTTTTTTTCGTATTTTAGTAGTAGGTTCTCAAGCCCGTCAGCTTTTAATACGCGGGCTCCACGGGTTACGGTGGCGATGCCAACGCCCAGTCGCTGAGCGACCTCTCGCTGCGATACGCCTTGTCGTAGCAGGTGAATGATCTCCATCCGGTTGTCAATTTCATCGAGTTCCTTTGGCGTCAGTAATGCGTCCAGAAATTCAATGATCTGCTGCTCAGATTCGAGTTTGTGCAGCAGTGCTGCAAATGCTTTGATGGGGGCTCTTGTATTCATGTACTAGCATAATAGTACATGAATACAATTGTGGCTAGCTCTTTCTTTATCCTCTCTCTGAGTTAGAAAAAAAATTCACCGTCGCTAGAGGGAAAGCGACGTTGTAGTGTACTTTTGATCTGGGTCTATTTACTCTAGATAGGCTAGTACTCCAACAATAAAAACAGCGGACTCCAAACATGAAACTATATGACTTTCCTCCGGCGCCAAACCCGCGTCGTGTAAACATTTTTGTTGCTGAGAAAGGGATTGAAATTGAAAGGGTAATGGTTGATTTCCCTGCAGGGGAACACCGGAGTGATGCATACCAATTAAAAAACCCGGCCTGTGATGTGCCGATGCTGGAAACCGATGAGGGCATCTATATTAGCCAAATTCGAGGTGTTACCCGCTATCTTGAGGAAGTTTATCCGGATATCCCGCTACTTGGTCGAAACCCAACGGAAAAAGGCCTGGTGGAGATGTGGGAGCACATGGCTTTTATCAACGGTATCCTCGCGGTCGCAGAGGTTTTTCGAAATACGGGCAAGGGGTTTGTCGACCGGGCTGTGGTAGGCCCTCATAACTATTCCCAATCCAGTGAGCTTGCGGAGCGCGGCGCTGCACGTGTGGCCAATTTTTTTGAGGATTTTAATCAGCAACTGGCATCTAATGAATACGTAGCAGGGGACGGTTATTCAATGGCAGATATCACCACATTGGTAACCTGTGATTTTGCTAAATGGATTAAAACAGAGATACCGAAAGAGTGTGAGCATCTGCGCCGCTGGTACGAAAAAGTTTCGGCACGGCCTGCAGTCGTAGACAATCCCTGACAGTGTGCTAGTGACACATGACAGTTAAAATAGCTGTACTATCTGTTTACCGTGCAACGGTCTCACGGTAAACAACCGTCCCAATACCAAAAATAATAAACAAGGAGAATGAAGTGAGCGAAGCTAACATGGAACAGGAAAAGGAAGTCGTCAAGCTGGAAAAGCTATCGGAGGGACGTATCTGGGTATTAACCATGAATCGGCCTGACCGAATGAATTCGATGGGAGAAAACCTTGCCGGTCAACTGTCTGACCGACTTACGGAGTACCGTGATGATAAGCAGGCCCGTGTCGCCATCATTACAGGCGCGGGCACTAAAGCGTTCTGCGCAGGTGCCGATTTGATCGAAGCGATGCAGATGGGGGAAGACAAAAAGAACGGAGTCGAGACTACTGTAAAAGGTATGGGGCGCATGGATTTCATGAACATGGCTGAACGAATGGAGCTGTGGAAGCCTACCATCGCTGCCGTTAATGGTTACGCCATTGCCGGCGGTTTTATGATTGCGATGAACTGTGATATTCGGATTATTGCAGAGCATGCAAAGGTTGGGATTGGCGAGACTCGCTGGAATATGCCTGGTGCGTTGTGGATGGCTCCTCTAAGCCGGCAAATGCCATTGGGCTGTGCATTGGAACTCACCATGTGGGGTGATGCACAATATACCGCCGAACGATGCCTGCAAATTGGCTGGGCTCAGGCAGTTGTACCCCAGGAACAGCTGATGGAAAAGGCGCTGGAATACGCGGACCGTATGTTTGATATGGGCCCTCGGTCAGTCAGAAACAATAAAGAGATGGTCTATAGGGGCGCATATATGGATCCACTCGAATCCCAGCGTTGGGGTCAGGCTCTGGAGCAAAATCTTAAAGGAATGAGCGATTCTGTTGAAGGGCTGAAGGCTTTCGCTGAAAAACGCCGGCCTGTATTCAAGGACGAATAACAGTTAACTCGACCGTTTATTACGCTATCGCTTAACGTATAACATGTAAATGAGGCTGTTTGGGTATGCAAAGCAAATCCATACCAGCTTCATTTACATGCCGCATAGAGAGCCAGGATTTTTTATATAAATAGAGTGCTGGCAGCTCATAACCGACAGGCGGTCGCCACCAACACTGATACACCAGGCATTACGATACGCTTTTTCAGCACGTCTGACTGGAGTAAACCAGTTGTTCCGTGCACTTAGCTTAGCCTTGCATCGGTTTAAGCCATTGCAATGTGTTCTACAAAGTTATCCGTATCCGACGTTTCGGGAATACTCTGTTCCGCAACCGGTTCAACCTCAGTGTTGCTGGTGCTCTCAGAGGCAAACAGGATATTGGTGGCATGCTGCCCCTTTGGTCCGTCGATCACGTCATACTGTACAGGTTGCCCCGCTTTTAATGTCTTATATCCCTCCATATTTATGGACGAATAATGAACGAACAGATCTCGACCACCTTGTTCCGGAATGATAAAACCATAGCCTTTGGAGTTATTGAACCATTTAACTGTTCCATGATGCATGACTGAAACCCTACCTAGTCTTTTGAATTTATTATGATTATTTTTTTAGACTCCTAGCAGCACAAAAATATATAGACGCTCTGCACACAACTAGTGCATACAAATTAACAATTCCATGATAATAGTCAACACCTTTCTAACGTAACGTAATTTCGTAGCAATAGAAGGGCTGCCGAGCTGTAGATGTTAGCTAAGTCAATTCCTGCAAACGTGGCGCTATTTACGATATTATGTCCCATCAGCTGGGGTGATCTCCCGTCAAAATATAGTCGGGGATTTGAGGTAAATATGACGTTCTTTCATAGTAATTCACTGTGTTTTATGCAGATCGTTAACAGCATCAATTTTTTAAAAAATAGTTTGGTTATTTAACAATGAACTCTGGAAAATTTTCAAAACCTGATCTAGTCTTAAATCAAGACGAGGAGCAGTCTAACGATGGTATCGACGAAAGCAGGGAGGATGAGTTTGCTGTCGCGACTGTTCAACCGGAACTGAAACGACCGTCGATGTATCGCGTAATGATGCTCAATGATGATTACACTCCAATGGAGTTTGTAGTCACCGTGTTAGAGCTTTTTTTTGGAATGAATGAAGAGTTGGCCGCACAAGTTATGCTAACGGTTCATACCAAGGGAAAGGCGGTATGCGGCGTATTTACTCGCGATATAGCAGAAACAAAGTCGTTCCAGGTGAACGAATATGCACGGGAACACCAGCACCCCCTGCTTAGCGAAATAGAGAAGCTGGATTAAATTCTACTCTTGAAAACAGGTATACCTGAGAAAACTGATGTTAAGTAAAGATCTTGAAGTTACGCTGAACGAAGCATTCAAAGGGGCCAGATCTCGAAGGCATGAGTTCATGACCGTTGAGCATCTATTGCTTGCTCTACTTGCTAATAATGTAGCAGCTGATGTCCTGACTGCCTGCGGCATTGATCTGTCTACACTGAACCAGGAATTGACCGATTTTGTTGAGTCAACCACGCCTCTGATTCCGGAAGAGGATCAGGCAAGGGAAACCCAGCCAACACTGGGATTTCAGCGGGTACTACAAAGAGCTGTTTTCCACGTGCAATCCTCTGGAAAAAAAGAGGTGTCCGGTGCGAACGTATTGGTTGCGCTGTTTAATGAACAGGAAAGCCAGGCCGTTTTTCTTCTCAAAACACAGAGTGTGGCACGCATAGATATTGTTAATTATATATCCCATGGTATTTCAAAAGTTCCCGGACATCAGGAGCAACCTGATCATCGTATTGAAAGTGATGAAACCGGAGAAAATGCCGACTCTGCAGCAACTGATCCGCTCAGCGCATACACGGTAAATCTTAACGAAGAAGCAAAATTGAACCGGATCGATCCGTTGGTGGGTCGTGAATATGAAGTTCAGCGCTTGGTTCAGACACTTACCCGACGACGAAAAAACAACCCATTATTGGTAGGTGAATCCGGTGTCGGTAAAACTGCCATCGCAGAAGGATTGGCAAAACTGATAGTGGATGGTCAGGCACCTGATATCATCAAGGACGCTACTGTTTATTCAATGGATTTGGGTGCGCTATTAGCGGGCACCAAATACCGCGGGGATTTCGAAAAACGTCTTAAAACACTGTTAAGCGAGCTTAAGAAGAAAGAGGGCGCTGTCCTTTTTATTGATGAGATCCACACTATTATTGGTGCAGGTGCTGCCTCCGGTGGCGTGATGGATGCCTCGAACCTCCTGAAACCTCTGCTGGCATCGGGTGAGTTAAGCTGTATTGGCTCAACAACCCTGCAGGAGTACCGCGGGATTTTTGAAAAGGATCGTGCACTTTCCCGTCGTTTTCAAAAAATTGATGTGAAGGAACCTTCCGTAGACGAGACCTATAAGATATTAAAAGGCCTCAGAGCCAGCTTTGAAGAACACCACAATATTCATTATACCGATGGTGCATTGAAAGCAGCATCAGAGTTGTCTGCTCGCTATATCACGGACCGTTTTCTACCAGATAAAGCGATTGACGTAATTGATGAAGCAGGTGCTTATCAAAACCTGCAAAGCCCGAGCAAACGCAAAAAACGCATCGGAGTAACAGATGTGGAGAATATCGTCGCTTCTATTGCACGTATTCCACCCAAAAGTGTTTCTACTTCAGATAAGAAAGCTCTGTTCAAACTCGAGGAAAATCTCAAACGCGTCGTGTTTGGTCAAGATGAAGCGATTGAAGCACTGGGCGCAGCGATGAAGCTATCCCGCTCCGGATTGAAACCCATCGAAAAACCAATTGGCTCTTTCCTGCTTTCCGGGCCTACAGGGGTTGGGAAAACCGAAATTACACGACAATTATCCAATGTACTGGGAATTGAGTTGGTTCGTTTTGATATGTCTGAATATATGGAGCGCCACACGGTTTCCCGATTGATTGGTGCTCCACCGGGTTATGTTGGATACGATCAGGGTGGCTTACTCACCGAAGCGGTCAATAAAAACCCACACTGCGTTTTACTGTTAGATGAGATCGAAAAAGCACACCCCGATGTGTTTAATATCCTTCTGCAGGTTATGGATCATGGCACGCTAACCGACAACAACGGTCGCTCAGCTGATTTCAGGAATGTGATTATCATTATGACCACCAACGCTGGAGCGCAGGAAGCAAGCCGCTCTTCACTTGGTTTCACTCATCAGGATCATTCCAGTGATTCGATGGAAAGTATTAAAAAGCTCTTCACACCGGAATTCAGAAATCGGCTGGATGGAATTATTCAGTTTGGCGCTTTGCCCACTACAGTTATTGATACCATTGTTGATAAGTTCCTGGTTGAGCTTCAGGCACAGCTTGACGAGAAAAAAGTCACCCTGGATATCGATAAGAAAGCCAGAAAATGGCTTGCTGAGCACGGTTATAGTGAAAAAATGGGCGCTCGGCCGATGCAAAGACTGATTCAGGAGAAGGTCAAAAAACCGTTGGCGGAAGAGATCCTGTTTGGAACACTATCCGAGAAGGGCGGCATAGCGAAGGTAACCGTCAAGAAAGGGGAGATCTCAGTGTCAACGATAGGGCCAGAAAAGGTCCACTAGTGTATCTATTTGCAACCTGATTGCCTCAATTTGAAACAACAAAAAAGGAGCTGAAAAGCTCCTTTTTTTTATTCCTGAAGGAAAGCCATTTTGCTCTCCCTTGAACTCTATAGCGCTAGTACCCTACCGCTCACGATAAGTGATACGGCCTTTGGTCAAGTCGTAGGGTGTTAGGTCCACCCGAACACGGTCACCGGTAAGAATACGAATATAGTTCTTTCTCATTTTTCCCGATATGTGGGCGGTAACAACGTGGCCGTTTTCCAATTTAACCCGAAATGTAGTGTTGGGAAGGGTATCAATAACCTCTCCTTCCATTTCAATTGACTCTTCTTTAGCCATTAAGTCCTATACCTTTCATATTTGTACTATCAAATTTTGGGCGCATTTTGCCTGAATTTTTATAAATTAGCAAAAAGAATGGCTATTTAGGGCATCGGTTACGGACAAGGGTGCCGAAGGGAAGGGGAATACTCGCTTGCGTACCTGAATGATTAAAGTACCTGCACCCACCGATTCCTTACGTATAATTCAACAGGTCTGAACTGGACTTTATAGTTCATTTTTTCGCAGTCTTTGATCCAGTAACCGAGATACAGAAAAGGCAGACTAGCCGACTGACAATGTTCTATTTGCCAAAGTATGGCGTAGCGCCCAAGGCTATGCTTAGGCATATCAGGACAGAAAAACGTATAGACCGCCGAAAAACCATCCTCTAGTTGATCCATCACCGCAATAGCGACCAGTTTCCCATTCAAGCGGAAGCTGACGTATCTGGCGGTGCTCAGCCCGTCGATTAAAAAACCTCGATACTGATCTCGTGTTGCCGGGTACATATCACCGTCACTGTGACGCATTTCAATATATCGGCTATACAACTCAAAACATTCATTGTTGTCGATGCTTGATACCCATTCTGCTTTTAAATCGTTGTTTCGCGTGGTTACACGCCGCATGGAGCGTGTTGAGGAAAATTGATCTACAGGAATTCGTGCAGCAATACATTTTTGACAGGTTTGGCAGTTTGGACGATAGATATAGGAGCCGCTACGCCGGAAGCCGATTTGAGAAAGCAAAGTAAGCAGTTCTGAATCAACCGCTTGATCCGTATCCATAAAAACTGATGTAGCTTCTCGATCATCCAGGTAGCTACAGGGGTGCGGAGCAGTGGAATAAAATTTTATATCCGACAGGTCATTCATGGATTACAGCTTCATCGTATCTAATTATCTTTAACAGTGCAGAGACTGAAAATAATATTTACAAATCTCGAGCGTATGTATAGTAACTTAACATCGGGCTCAGGTAGTAGATATGCAATATGAAAACTGATATCCAGACCAAGCAACATATAAGGGAGGGCAGAATGTTATAGCGCCCACTATGTCCAATACTGTTTAGTATTGGACATAGTGGGCTGAGGCCTTTAATATGCGTAAAGACCAAATAATAGCTCTAAGCGATCACTCATGGCCATTCCAGAACCTGCTCCGTTATACCCAACCTATGACGAGTTGAACGAAATAGACTTTAACGAGTTTCAGGAGTTGAAATCCTTTCTTTCCTCCGATGAACCCTGGTGGTTACAACACTGGAAATGGGGTCATGAATTCCTGCGTTACATTGGGCGCAACAAATCCGAGCATACCTATATTCGATTT
The DNA here is from genome assembly GCA_019090315.1 of Pseudomonadales bacterium. GTDB lineage: Bacteria > Pseudomonadota > Gammaproteobacteria > Pseudomonadales > JAHRWD01 > JAHRWD01. The sequence goes on along the minus strand of JAHRWD010000045.1, from coordinate 11,676 downwards.
CGTGGTGAAACCGAGCGATTTCTTCTCTGGGCATTCCTTATCAACGAAACGCCAATTGATCGTCTGGGAAAATCCGACATTCTCGAATATGCTGATTTTTGCTGGCATCCACCTGAATCCTGGATCTGCCTGACGAACCATGAAAAATTCCAATTTCGGAATGGTGTTTATACAGCAAACAAATCATGGGCACCATTTCGCCTGAAGCTACCTAAAACAGATCTGCCGGAGAAACCGGACAAGAAAAAGTACAAGCCATCCCAACAAACGCTCACCTCTACCTTCACTGCAATAATCGCATTTTACAAATACCTGATGAGCGAGGAATATCTTTATGGCAATCCGGCACAAATAGCCAAAGCGGACTGCCGGCACTTTATTCAGGATTCCCAGGTAAAAGAGGTTCGACGCCTAACAGATGATCAATGGCAATACGTGATGACAGTTGCTCTAAAACTAGCAAATGATAATGAGCTATTCGAACGTAATCTATTTGTGATTTCAGCATTAAAGACACTGTTTTTACGTGTGTCTGAGCTATCGGAACGCAAAAACTGGACCCCAACCATGAGTCACTTCTGGGAGGATTCAGATGGCAACTGGTGGTTAAAAATATTTGGTAAAGGAAGAAAAATACGCGATATAACTGTCCCTGAAAACTTCATCACTTATCTGAAACGATATCGACAACATCGGGGGTTGAGCCCCCTTCCCTCGCCAGGTGAAACTTCGCCCATCGTTGAAAAAATACGCGGCCAGGGTGGCATGTCATCCCGTCAGCTTACCCGCATCGTGCAACAGGTATTTGATCAGGCCTACGCGCAGATGCGCGATGAACAGGGTGAAGACAGGGCAAGAAAACTAAGGGAGGCGTCTACACACTGGCTCAGGCATACCGGTGCCAGCATGGAAATCGAACGTGGTCGAGCGCTTAAGGATCTTTCAGAAGATCTGGGGCACTCCAGTATGGCCACCACCGATACGGTTTATGTACAGACCGAAACCAAAAAACGTGCTGAAAGCGGCAAAAATAGATCAGTGAAATAGTGGTTCGACATAGAGTTTTACAACCAGGCATTATCGAAAGGAGTCTGGTCTACACGTTGACTGAGTTCCTTGATAAATTGCTCTCGCGGTAATTCCACTGCACCAAGACTGCTTAGATGTGGGTTAGATACCTGACAATCGATTAGAGAGTAGCCCCAACTTTTGAGCCAGTTAACCATAGTGGCAAAAGCTACTTTTGACGCATCGGTGGAGCGGCTAAACATCGATTCCCCAAAAAACACCTGCCCAATAGATAGCCCGTACAGCCCTCCGACCAATTGATCATCCGACCAACTCTCGATTGAATGCGCTATTCCCAGTTTATGGAGCTGATTATAGGCACTGATCATATCAGCTGTAATCCATGTATCTGCCTGCCCTGCCCTTGGCTCGGCACAGGCGTTTATCACCTCATCAAACGCACGGTCAAACGTGATTTGATAACGGTTTTTTCGTATGGTTTTCAACAAGCTCCGGGAGGGTTTAAATTGATCGGTATAGATTACGCTACGGGGATTCGGAGACCACCATAGAATGGGTTGGTCCTGCTCAAACCACGGAAAGATACCCTGTTGATAGGCAGATTGAATCCGTTCAGGTGACAGATCACCACCCGCTGCCAACAGCCCATTGGGCTCATCGAGGGCAGTTGTTACCGGAGGAAATTTCTGTACACCCTCATCAAGCCAGGGAAGATAAATGGTGCCGTCCTGCTCATCATCCATCTGAAATTACTCGGTACTGAATAGATCTGTGATCAGTAACGTCAGGATGCAGATAGAGACGCCCGGCTTCTGTAATGGTTTTGTTATCCATCTCTGTTTACAGAACATAGTTATTGCCGAGAATCACTCACAATATTTCGTGCGGGCACCGCTAATCGAGTACCTGCGGCTTCGATGATCTCCAGAATCCTGAGGTTCAAGTCTTCAATAACAGTAAGGTATTGATTGAAGTCTGTTGTTTTAACGTAGGAAAACGCTTCAAGATTTAGTGAATATTCACCGTACTCAATAAACCGTATGCGTGCTGGATTAGGGTCTACATGCTCATGCTCCTTAAACATAGCCTGTATATTCTCCAAAATTAACCGAACCTGTTCGGCACTGGAATCGTTCTTTAGTTGGATCGTTCGCTTAAAAAGAATTTTATCCCGTTTAGTGATGTTTTCGATATTCATATTGGCAAGCGCCCCATTTGGGATATTCACTATCGTCCGATCAAGCGTACGGATTAGTGTTGATCGTAAGCCTATCTCTTCGATTACACCCAGGGTAGTCCCTACCCGGCAAAAGTCCCCAACACGTATAGGCTGAGCAATATAGATCGTGAATGCACCAATTAGATTTTCTATCGATTTTTGTGCAGCAAGTCCGAGAGCAATGCCACCCACTCCAAGGCCCGCAATCAAAGTAGCTACGCTAAAGCCAAGGTTATCCAGCCATGACATCAGGGCAATTAGAATAATCAATATTTTACTTATATTTGCGGCAGGCCGTAGCAGCATCGTGCTGTGTTCATTGCCTGCATTTTTCATCTGCTCCGCAAGACGCCCAAAGCCCAGGTCAATAAGCCCCATTATTAGCCATACGACTATTACCATCATCAGGGTTTTGGTTTCGAATACAGCTCGAGCCATCGGAGAAGAAACGATGTCATCGAACTGGCTTCTTACGAGTAAGATGACAATAACGAACCTGACTGGCCCATTTATGAATTTACGCAGTCGCTCATCAGCATAACCTCTGCGTTTGCGTAGTATAAATGTGACTACACGTGTAACAAGAGAGGCTAAAATAAGGCCAACCAGTAGCATCCCAAGCAGCATCAACCACTGCCAAATTTCAAGCCCTAAAAATGAACCTTCAGGGAACATATGGGATAGCTTTTCTGCCACCTCTCCATAGCCGTAATGCTCGTAGAGGGCGGGTAGTTGCGCAATACTATGGTTGGATAGCTTCCATATCCGGGTAGCGCCTTCATCACCGGGGACACGTTGCAGGTAGAGTCGTACATCGCCATCTGAAGTATCAATACTAATCAGCAGGTCGCGATAGGAGGGAAGTCCATCATTTTTATGCCCCAACGCGTTGCTACTAAGCAGCCTTGCATCAATCCACGGTACACGATCGAGAATTATTTTTAGATGCCGCAACAGTTGATCATCATCAACTTCAATCTCTCTTGGAAGGTTGCGGAAATCGACATAATGATAGGCTTTTCGGTAATCCGAATGAATAAGTGCTTTGCGGAGCCCCTGAAAACTACCATATGGCGTGGTTCGGTTGTATTTGTCGTGAGGGCCATCGCCTTCAGCCGGTGTGTCCACAACTATTGCTGCCGTCGGAGCTGTTGGTACTGGAGATGCTGGCTTAGTTGTGGTTTCAGGAGCAACTTCCGACTCAAGCAGATCCTTAAGTTTGGGGGCTTTTGCACTGTCCTGAGCATACACAACCGATGACAGTGGTAATATGAGTAGCGCTGCACAGGTTATAAGACGAAATAATCGTGATCTGTTCGCGTGATTCAAAATAAATTTCTCTTATACCAAAATATAACCCGGACAGTGTACTTGCCAGGAACGGTAACGTGACTACGTAAATACCCTGGATATTTTACTCCCCAAGGTGATCAAGATATTTCTCGGCATCTAAAGCAGCCATGCAGCCAAAGCCTGCGGAGGTAACGGCCTGCTTGTATATTTGATCAGCTACATCTCCGGCAGCAAAAATACCTGGAACACTGGTTTGAGTAGCATTACCTTCTATACCAGATTGAATATTAAGATAGCCATTCGACATATCGAGTTGACCCTCAAAAATACCCGTATTTGGGCTATGGCCGATTGCAATGAAGACGCCATCCAGGTCGATCTGTTTCGATGACTGGTCTATTTTCGACTGGATTTTCATACCAGTAACGCCCATATTATCACCAAGAACCTCTTCAAGGCCATGGCTCCACTCAATGGTGATATTGCCTGTTTCGGCTTTTTCAAACAGACGTTTTTGTAGTATTTTTTCTGCTCTAAGGGAATCACGGCGATGCACAAGAACGACTTCGCTAGCAATGTTTGAAAGATATAACGCTTCTTCAACCGCTGTATTTCCACCGCCAATTACCGCGACTTTTTTGTTTCGATAAAAGAATCCATCACAGGTAGCACAGGCACTTACGCCTTTGCCTTTAAATTTTTCTTCAGATTCAAGGCCAAGATACATGGCAGATGCGCCGGTCGCGATTATGAGGGCATCGCAACTGTATTGTTTTGAGTCACCCCAAAGCAGAAAAGGGCGCTGGGAAAAGTCTACTTTAACAATTTGGTCAAACTGCATTTCTGTATCAAAGCGTTCCGCATGTTTTCTCATACGTTCCATCAGTTCGGGGCCCTGGACACCTTCAAAATCACCTGGCCAGTTGTCAACGTCGGTCGTAGTGACGAGTTGGCCACCCTGTTCAAGGCCAGTGATAATCTTTGGATCGAGGTTCGCCCGCGCAGCGTATACCGCCGCCGAATAACCAGCGGGACCGGAGCCAAGGATAAGTAATTTAGAGTGTATTGGGTCAGACATAGATTTTTCCGATAAAAAAGGTTGCCGATAATTCGTGACCGGGAATACCCCAGAACTACCGAATTAATAAGTATGGCGAATACGTAGTTACTTAGTTTCAGGGAATACCCGTTTGATGATCTCATCAGCCTTTGTAGTCGCAGTAACGATTTCATCTGTGGATAGATCAACTTGCATTTCAGCGAGAATATCGTATGCCATATCACCCGCACGATGAGCTGCAACTTTTACCCATGTGTACCCGAGTATTTTGTTTTTTTCTGTTCCAACCCCGTCAAAATACATCAAGCCAATATTAATTTGAGAACCGACAACTCCACCACCAGCGGCTTTTTTATACCAGGCGAATGCAGTTTCCTGATTTTTTTCTACACCAAAACCGAAATCATAAAGTTCACCCATGGTGTGTTCTGCCGATGGATCCCCTTGAGCAGCTGATTTGCTGATCCACTTTAGTGTTTTGTCGTAGTCAACTGGAATGCCTGTATAGCCCAAATAATAGAGGCTTCCGTATTCTAGCTGAGAGCCTGCGTCACCCGTTTCAGCGGCAATTTTGCAACTCTCCAATGCTCTTGTGAAATACTTTGTTTTGACGTCCAGAAGGCATTGTTCAACCTGCATTTCACTCGCCTGTACGCTAAACGGAAATACCGTAAAAGAAAGAATGATCAGGAAAACCTGGTGGTATCGATCTGTTATATTTTTTATATTCATCAGTTACCTTATTGATATATGAAATTTAGCTATTCAAAAATTGACCTGAAAAGAGTCTAACTGGAGGTGACAGCATCCTGATTGCGCTTTTGAAAAGGCAGACAGCAGCTAGACCATTCGATTTAGCCCATCTAACGCTGCCACCCGGTATGCCTCAGCCATTGTCGGATAGTTAAAGGTGGTATTCACAAAATAGCGGATAGTATTGGCCTCGCCCTTCTGATTCATGATCGCCTGACCAATGTGAATAATTTCAGCGGCCCGGTCACCGAAACAGTGAATACCAAGTAGCTCTTCGGTTTCAACATGGAAAAGTAGCTTTAGCATCCCAACTGTTTCACCGGAAATCTGCGCTCTGGCGGTATTCTTGAAGACCGCCCTACCCACTTCATATGGGGTTTTTTGTGCAGTAAGCTCCTGTTCGGTGGCTCCGATCGAACTTATTTCCGGGATTGTATAAATTCCGTTGGCAACATCGGTGACAAAATAGCTTTCCCCGTTATCGAGAATAGCGTTTGAACTAGAGCAGCCCTGATCATAGGCAGCACTTGCAAGGCTTGGCCATCCAACCACATCACCGGCCGCATATATGTTGGGCACTGCGGTTTGATATTGTTCGTTAACCTCAAGCTGCCCACGACCGTCTGCTTCCAGCCCTACCGTGTCCAGCCCAAGATCTCGGGTATTCCCGGTTCGTCCGTTACACCAGAGTATCGCATCGGCTTTTAAGCGCTTACCCGATTTAAGTTCAAGATAAGCAAAACGATCATCTGCTGATATGTGTTCATACTCCTCGTTCAAGCGCAGCATCACGCCATTGTCACGGAGGTGATAACTCAATGCGTCACCGATTTCATCGTCGAGAAAAGAGAGTAATTCGTTATGGCTGGTCACAAGATCCACTTTGACACCAAGGCCGGCAAAAATTGAGGCGTATTCGCATCCGATCACACCGGCACCATAGATTATTAGATTACGCGGTGTATGACTCAAGTTAAGAATGGTATCGCTATCGTAGATTCGAGCGTTACTGAAATCTACATCATCGGGCTGATACGGTGAGGAACCGGTTGCGATGATAAAATGTTCAGCCCGTAGTATTTCATCACCACGGGTGGCTTCCTGTACTTCAATACGATTACTATCTAGAAAACGCGCCTGGCCAAAAAAAAGATCAACCCGGTTACGACTGTAAAATTCAGTACGAAGTTTTACCTGTTTAGCAATTACCTGCTCGGCATTTTTAAGCACCTGAGGAAAGGAAAACCAGCGAGGCTCACCTACATCCCTGAACATCGGATTGGTATTAAATTCAATGATCTGCTTAACCGAATGCCTGAGTGTTTTTGATGGAATCGTGCCTTTGTGAGTGCAGCCGCCACCAACGGCGTCATACGACTCTACTACCGCAACACGCTTACCATGCTTTGCGGCATTCATTGCGGCACCCTCACCAGCTGGTCCACTACCAATAATTACCACATCATATTCAGATAGTGACATTGCGGGCTTGTTCTCCTATGAATTTCGAAAGGTGTTAGTGAGGTTATTTAAACCAGTGATCAAACACTGAACATGAGTTAACGTTTTGTCGCATCATAGTTCTGACTAGATTTCATGCTTGATGGAGGATTATCTGATTCTATCTCTTCACATTTAGCTGGATCCCCGCCACACAGGGAACAATCACCACCTTCCAGAGCGTTGATCCCACCGCAGGAACCCTTAATAGGTTCTCGGCCCATAATGACACCGATGGACATAAGAGCCATCAAAATAAAAACAACGATAATTGTAAAAAGTAGTGTAGCCATAAAAACCTCTATATTTACCGAATTACTACAATTCTATTGTTGTATTGACTGATTTTCGATTAACTCACGAAAACCGGTTGTCATTATCTCCCGATAGCCTTCGCCCTTTCTGACCAGAAAATAGGCACTAAGGTTCATTTTCTCGGCCAACTGATAGCCTCGATCAGGCCCCAGTACACTTAGAGCAGTGGCATAGGCATCTGCTTCGGCACAGGATGGCATAATTACAGTAACAGATGCCAGGCCATGATCTACAGGCCGGCCGGTAACCGGGTTTATGGTATGTGAATAGCGTTTGCCAGCGATTTCAAAAAAATTTCGATAGTCCCCTGAAGTCGCAATCGATGAGTTGTGTATTGCAACGGCTTGCCGCGCTCCGGTTCGAATCAAAGAGGGTGTTTCAATACCGATACGCCAGGCGCGCCCTTCCCGGTTGATACCACGAACTCGAATCTCACCGCCAACTTCAATCAGATAGTTTTCTATTCCCGCTCTCGCAAACAACTCAGCTACCTGGTCAACACCATAACCTTTGGCGATTGCAGAAAGGTCAATTTCAACACCATCCTTTTTAGTAAGTGTTGGAGGGTAATCATTGATCTGGACTTTGTTGAAGCCAACTTTATCCAGCGCACTGTTAATGTCCATTGTGCTGGGCAGTTTGTCTTCCTGTATGTCTGGCCCAAACCCCCACAGCCGAACAACTGGAGCAACGGTGATATCAAATGAGCCGTTGCTCAGCTCATGTATGGACTTTGATAGCTGAACAACTTCCAGTGTCTGCGTATCAATTGCCACCGGCTGATTAATGTCAGCATAGTTAAAACGATTTATGTCGGAATCTGTTTTATAGGTGGACATCAAGTGATCAACTTGATCAAGCACCCTGAAGGTTTGTTCTTCGATCGATTTTTGACTGATCTCCCGGGGTAGCTCGCTGATCTTGACCAGATACCCTGTACCCATGGTCGAACCGGAAAATTCGACATGAACGGGACGCTGATAGAGCAAAAAAAAGGCTACTCCCAGAAGCAACAAACCTGTTGCAAAGGGTAGCAGCCTTTTACGATTATCCATTGAACGAACTATCAACCACCAAAATCGTCAAGAAGGATATTGTCAGGCTCAACACCAAGATCGTGAAGCATATTGATAACCGCGGCGGTCATAGGTGGTGGACCACACATGTAGTACTCACAGTCTTCCGGTGACTCATGCTCATTTAGATAGTTGTCATACAGCACGTTATGGATGAACCCGGTCAGCCCAGTCCAATTGTCTTCTGGCTGTGGATCAGAGAGCGCTACATGCCATTCGAAATTGTCATATTTTTCTGCAAGTGCGTCGAATTCGTCCGCATAAAACATCTCTTTGAGGCTACGTGCACCATACCAGTATGAGATTTTACGGGTTGAGTTCAGGCGTAATAGTTGGTCGAAAATGTGTGAACGCAACGGCGCCATTCCAGCTCCGCCACCTACAAACACCATCTCTTCCTGGGTATCTTTGGCGAAGAACTCTCCGAAAGGACCGAATACGTTTACCTTGTCGCCCGCCTTTAGCTTGAAGAGGTAGGAGGACATTTTACCCGCAGGTATACCGGTTGTACCTGGAGGCGGTGAGGCCACTCGAATGTTGAATTTGATAATCCCTTTTTCTTCAGGGTAGTTCGCCATCGAGTATGCTCGGATGGTCGGCTCGGTCACAACAGATTCATTCTCGAATACTTTGAATCGATCCCAATCGCCTCTGTACTCTTCGTCAACATCGATTTCGCTATACTTCATTTCATAAGGTGGGATCTCTAGCTGAACATAACCCCCCGCCCGGAAATCAACATCCTCACCCTCAGGCAGAACCAGTACAAGCTCCTTAATAAAGGTCGCAACATTGTCGTTTGACCCAACCGTACATTCCCAGTTTTTAACACCAAATACTTCTTCAGGAACTTCGATCTTCATATCCTGCTTTACTGCAACCTGGCAAGCCAGCCGAACATTGTCACGTGTTTCACGTTTGGAGATATGCGCTTCTTCAGTCGGCAGAATGCTGCCACCGCCTTCGCTGATCTTGACGCGGCACTGACCGCAGCTACCGCCACCACCGCATGCGGATGGAACAAATAATCCGGCCGCCGCAAGAGATTGCATCAATTTACCACCGGCCTCGGTAGTAATATCCTTGTCGTTATTAACATTAATGGTGACATCACCACCGCTTACCAAACTTCTGCGAGCAAGCAAAATAATAACTACAAGCAGCATGACGATGGCGGTGAACATGCCCACACCACCAAAAATTACACCTGTATCAACCATCTAAAGAGCCTTTTTTAAAAAACGGTTTTTGTTATAGAGTCCCGAGCAATCGGTCTGATTGCTTATAGTGAGATGCCACCAAAGGACATAAACCCAAGTGACATAAGACCAACGGTGATAAAAGTAATACCGAGACCTTCAAGACCTTTAGGTACATCACTGTACTTCAGTTTTTCACGTACACCCGCCAGCGCGACAATGGCCAATGCCCAGCCAACACCTGCTCCGATACCATATACAACACTTTCACCAAAATTATAGTCCCGTTCTACCATGAACAATGATGCACCAAGAATCGCGCAATTCACTGTAATCAACGGTAAAAATACACCTAGAGCGTTATATAAAGCCGGTACATATTTATCCAGGAACATCTCGAGTATTTGAACGATCGCGGCGATTACCCCGATGTAACTCAAGAAGCCAAGAAAGCTAAGATCAATATCAGGGTATCCCGCCCAGGCAAGTGCACCTGGCTCAAGGAGATATTTAAAAATCAGATTGTTAACAGGAACTGTAATTGCCTGTACAACAATAACGGCAATACCAAGCCCGATTGCGGCGTCGATTTTTTTCGACAAAGCAATAAACGTACACATTCCAAGAAAGAATGCGAGGGCCATGTTTTCAACGAAAACCGCCTGTATAAAAATCGCTATTAGCTGTTCCATCGGTTACACCTCCTGAGAACGTGAGTTAGGTGCAAGCATGTATTCGGTTTCTTCTACTTGATCAGTTTTCCATTCGCGCAATGCCCATATCAGTAATCCAATAATGAAGAATGAACTTGGCGGAAGTAGCAGTAGGCCATTGTTAACGTACCATCCGCCATTGGTGACCAAAGGTAGAATTTCGAAACCAAGAAGCGTTCCAGATCCAAGTAGCTCACGTATGGCACCAACCAAAATTAGTACGACACTGTAACCTAGCCCGTTTCCGATGCCATCGATAAAGCTGCTAACGGGACCGTTTTTCATGGCAAATGCTTCTGCACGGCCCATGACGATACAGTTGGTGATAATCAGACCAATAAATACGCTTAGCTTTTTCGATGTATCAAAAGCATAGGCCTGTAGTATTTGGTCAACCACAATTACTAGTGACGCGATAATTGTCATCTGAACAATGATTCGAATACTGCTAGGAATCTGGTTCCTTACAATCGAAACTAGCATGTTTGAAAAAGCGGTAACCGCTGTCAACGCCAGGCACATAACGAGAGCAACGTTGAGACTAGATGTCACCGCAAGAGCCGAACAAATACCAAGTATTTGTAGGCCAATCGGGTTGTTAATAAATAGCGGCCCTAGCAGCAGCTCTTTATAACTTTGTGTATCGTTAGACATCTATTTACCCACCTTTTTGAGTTGAGCGAGGAACGGGCCAAAGCCACCTTCATCAAGCCAATAATGTACGAGGTTATCTACGCCTCTGGTCGTCAAGCTGGCACCGGAAAGGCCATCAATTTTGTGTATTGATGAAGCTAATTCTGGGTTGTTTTTCCCTTTTGTTACCTGGATAGCCAGTTCGCCCTTTTCGTTATAGAGTTTTTTACCCGGCCATAGGGCTTTCCAACGAGGGTTATCAATTTCTCCGCCAAGACCGGGGGTCTCTGTGTGTGAATAAAACGCAAGCCCAGCTACGGTATTGATGTCTCCTTCAAGTGCAAGGAACCCGTAAAGAGTCGACCAAAGCCCATAACCATGAATAGGCAAGACGACGGTTTTGATTTCCCCTTCTTCTTCAAGAATGTAGACGATTGCGCGATTCACCCGTCGCCCAATTTTAGCAAGGTCATCCTTTTTTGAAAGTTCAGTCGAGAATGCGGGATCCTTAGCTTCTTTGCGAGAATTGATGCTCAATGCATCAATATCGGTAAGGAAAGTACCACTGTTCAAATCTACGACTTTGGCTGTAAAGCTACTAAATAGTTGCTCAACATCCGCGCCTTCTTTCATCAATCCAGCAGCGGCCAAAACATTGATTTTTCTTTCTAGTTCTTTATTTGCATCTTGCTTAGGTTTCAGTATGACCGCAGCGGCAGAAACAATTACCGCACAAACAATACATAGAATAAAAGCGACGATTAATGTCTGAGATACCGTTTCCTTCTTAGCCATTTCTAGCAATCCTCCTTTTAATATTCGATTGCACTACAAAATGATCGATCAAAGGAGCGAAAAGGTTGCAGAATAAAATGGCAAGCATCAT
>JAHRWD010000044.1 GCA_019090315.1 Pseudomonadales bacterium | reverse complement strand
GCGATCATCCATAATGACGGATTTCAGATAGTCGAGACCGCCCTCCATGTTCTCCATCCATACCGAGGTACGTTGCAGACGTTCAGCGGTACGCACGTAGAAAATCAGGATTTGATCGATGTATTGGATCAGGGTTTCTTTATCGAGATCGGTTGCGAACAGATCCGCGTGGCGTGGTTTCATGCCGCCGTTTCCGCAGACATAGAGGTTCCAGCCATTCTCGGTAGCGATTACGCCGATATCTTTGCCCTGTGCTTCTGCGCATTCGCGGGTACAACCGGATACGCCAAATTTGATTTTGTGCGGAGCGCGTAAACCTTTGTAGCGATTTTCCAGTTCGATGGCGAGTCCGACGCTGTCGTCGACTCCGAATCGGCACCAGGTGCTACCAACGCAGGACTTAACCGTACGCAGTGATTTGCCGTAGGCGTGTCCGCTTTCGAATCCGGCATCGACCAGATCTTTCCAGATTAGCGGTAGCTCTTCCATTCGCGCGCCGAAAAAGTCGACCCGCTGGCCACCGGTAATTTTGGTGTAAAGATTATATTTGTTACCAACCTGACCCAGGCTGATCAGATCATCCGGAGTCAGTTCACCACCAGCAATTCGTGGCACGACCGAGTAGGTGCCATCTTTCTGCATGTTAGCGAGGAAGGTATCGTTGGTATCCTGCAGTGACAGGTGAGATTGCTCAAGAATGTGGTCATTCCAGTAGGAGGCGAGGATCGAGCCGACCGCCGGTTTACAGATTTCGCAACCGCTGCCGGTGCCATGTTTGTCCAGCAGCTCGTCGAAACTTTTGATCTCATCCACAATTACCAGGTTGTAGATATCCTGACGGGTGTAGGGGAAGTGTGGGCAGATATCGGTGTTCACTTCGATACCGAGTTTGGTCAGCTCACAATCCAGTACCGATTTGAGCAATGCAGAGCAACCGCCGCAACCGGTAGAAGCCTCGGTGCTCTCTTTTAGGGCCGCCAGCGTGGTATGGCCATCTTCAATAGCGGTACAGATCTGGCCTTTGGATACGTCGTAGCAGGAACAGATCTGCGCAGAAGCGGGCAGTGCATCCGGGCCAAGGCCAACGGATTCATCAGAACGTCCCGGTAGAATCAGTGAATCGGGATGTTCCGGCAGATCAATTTCATTCAGTTTGTATTGAAGCAGGGTGGAATAGCCCGCTGCATCACCGACCAGTACTGCACCGAGCAATTTCTTTTTGTCTGCGCTTACAACGAGCTTTTTGTAGATCTCTTCAGCGTCATCCTGGTATGCGTAAACCAGCGCGCCTTCGGTTTGCGCCTGGGCATCACCAATGCTGGCAACATCCACGCCCATCAATTTGAGTTTGGTGCTCATGTCGGCGCCGGTGAAGGTCATATCACCTTTGGACAGTTGATCCGCAACGATACGAGCCATCTGGAAGCCGGGGGCGACCAGACCATAGATGCGGCCTTCCCAAAGCGCGCATTCGCCAATCGCGTAGATATCCGGATCGGATGTCTGGCAGTTGTTGTTGATCGAGATACCGCCGCGGGGGCCGGTTTCCAGTCCACAGTCTTGGGCGATGTCATCACGAGGACGAATGCCAGCGGAGAATAGAACGATATCGGTTTCCAGCTCTTCGCCATCGGCAAAGGACATTTTGTGGAAACGGTCGTCGCCGTCGCCAATGTTGCTGGTGTTTTTGTTCAGGTGTACGGATACGCCAAGATCTTCGATTTTGCGTCGCAGCATCGCGCCGCCGCCATCGTCCAGCTGTACAGCCATCAAGCGGGGAGCAAACTCAACTACGTGGGTTTCAAGATTAAGATCTTTCAGTGCTTTTGCCGCTTCAAGCCCAAGCAAACCACCACCCACTACCGCACCAACTTTGGCGCCTTCGGCAGCGGCTTTGATCTGTTCAAGATCTTCGATGGTGCGATAGACCAGGCAGTTGTCACGTTCGTGGCCTGGAACCGGAGGTACAAATGGAAAGGAGCCGGTCGCCAGTACGATTTTGTCGTAGCTGATCGTTACGCCTTTTTCCGAGGTAACAGTTTTGTTTTCGCGGTCAATGGTGGCTGCGCGATCACCCAGGTGAATCTGGATGTCGTTGTTTTCGAAAAAGCCCTCATCCACCATCGAAAGGTCTTCGGCGCTTTTGCCGGAGAAAAATGCGGTGAGCTGAACCCGGTCATAGGCTGGTCGTGGCTCTTCGCAGAAGGTCACGATATTGAATTGATCCCGGGCTTCGCTTTTTACAAAGCTCTCCAGAAAAGTGTGTCCGACCATGCCGTTGCCGATCACTACCAGCGTCTGCTTGTTATTCATGGGTATCCTCAAAATGGCACACCAGTGCACCAGATAAAATATTAACTAGTCCGGTTAAAGCAAGAGATATGCCGATAGTTAAAGTTGCTCGGAAAATAGTTGAGGCTGCGGTGGCTGTGACAGGTAATTGCCGGAGAGCTTGTTTCAGCGCGCTTTTGTATTCTGCCGGAGCGAACGCAGTTGTCAGGGATAGGCTGGCGTGAGGGTGGGTTGCGCTAAATTCGTGCTGGCTGAATTGGGTCGCGCTAAAACTGTGCGGAATGCCTGAAAAACGGTAGGGCTATTAAGTAGATGTGAATGATGTCGTTGATTGGTGGGTATTTGTTGGCAGGGAGCAAGCAGGCCGCTACGAGCAGGAGTTACTGCGTAGCGGCCGTTCCTTAATGGGCTAGTCTTCTTTTGGCTTTTTGTCTTTCTTTACCGGTGGCTTGCCCTTTGAGCGATCACCGTGGTTGCCTTCGTTTAGCTTGGAAATTTTCAGCTGTTGACCGGTTACCCAAACCTTTTTCAGGTCACGGAAAATATCCCGTGGCATACCTTCGGGAAGGTCTACGGTGCTGTGATCATCAAGAATGTTGATGCGGCCGATATGTTGACCGTCGATGCCCACTTCGTTGGCGATAGCGCCGACAATGTCAGCCGGACGTACTTCATGCATCGTGCCTACTTCTATTCGGAAGCGCTCCATACCCTCTTCTGGCTCACGCATACGTGGTGGGCGAGTAGGCCTGGCGTCATCTGAATTACGCTCACGGCGGCGCGGTGAATCTTCGCGCTGGCCTCGTTCTCTTGAGTCTCTGTCACGATCCTGGCGTTTGTCGCGCTTATTGGTTTTGCGCTCCGAGCGAGGTTGGTCTTTAAGCAACAGTGGTGTGTTGCCCTGGGCCATTTTGGCCAGTGCTGCCGCTACTTCAATCGCTGGAATGTTGTGTTCCTGCTCATACTGGGTTGCCATCTGGTTGAAAAACTCCAGGTGTCCCGCTGCAAGTGTATCGGTGATGCGTTGTTTGAAATCTGCGATACGTTTGTTGTTGATCACCTCTGTGGAGGGCAGCTCCATCAGTTCGATTTTCTGTTTGGTGGCCCGTTCGATGTTGTGCAACATTCGTTTTTCACGGGGTGCCAAAAACAGAATCGCGTCGCCGGTACGGCCCGCGCGGCCAGTTCGGCCAATACGGTGAACGTATGATTCGGTATCGAAGGGTACGTCATAGTTGATAACGTGAGTTATTCGTTCAACGTCCAGGCCGCGGGCTGCAACGTCGGTAGCAATCAGGATATCCAGCTTGCCACGTTTGAGCTGATCAACGGTACGTTCACGTTGTTTCTGTTGAATGTCGCCATTCAGCGCTGCTGCCCCGTATCCGCGGGCCTGCAGCTTTTCAGCAAGCTCGGTGGTCAAGATTTTGGTGCGTACAAATATAATCACACCTTCAAAGGTTTCCGCTTCCAGAATACGGGTTAACGCATCCAGTTTGTGCAGGCCGCTGACCATCCAGTAGCGCTGACGGATCGTCTCGGCGGTGGCGGTCTTGGTTTTAATGCGAATTTCTTGCGGCTTGTTCAGGTGCTGCTGTGCAATGCGACGAATCACCGATGGCATGGTGGCGGAAAATAGAGCGGTTTGGCGTTCATTCGGTGTCTGTTCGAGAATCCATTCTACGTCGTCGATAAAACCCATTCGAAGCATTTCATCGGCTTCATCCAGAACCAGGCATTTCAGCTCGCTTAGATCCAGCGTGCCGCGTCGCATATGGTCCATTACACGACCGGGAGTACCTACCACTACGTGGGTACCACGGGCCAATTGCTTGAGCTGGATGCGATAATCCTGCCCGCCGTAAATAGGCAGCACATTCAAGCCTTTCATGTGGGTTGCGTAACGTTGAAACGCTTCCGCAACCTGGATTGCCAGTTCGCGGGTTGGTGCCAGCACCATGATTTGTGGCTTTTTCTGTTTGAGATCGATGCGTGAAAGCATCGGTAGCGCAAATGCGGCTGTTTTTCCTGTCCCGGTTTGTGCCTGTCCTAGCACGTCTTTTCCTTCTAAAATAAGCGGGATGGCCTCGGCCTGGATTGGCGACGGCGTTTCGTAGCCGAGCTCTTCCAGTACTTTTAATAGAGGATCGATAAGGTCGAGGTCATGAAAGCTGACCGCTGGAGTTTCTTCAATAGACATTTTCGGGATACCGGGTGTGGAGCGCGAAGCAGGCAGCAGGTTGTAACCCGCCAAGTGGAGCGATCCGAGGGGATGGAAATTTTTCTGAGCCGACCATTATAGCTTGCTGCCATTTTTATTAATATAGCTATTTTGAAATTAATTCCTTGGGGTTAATAGCAGAGGATGCTGCGGCGATTGCAGCAATAGACCAAAACGTAACTCGAACAGAGGTAGATAGATGGCAATGCAGATATGGGTTGATGGGGATGCCTGTCCGAATGTAATCAAGGCGATCCTGTTCAAAGCCGCGGAGCGGGAACAGATCCTGCTGACATTGGTGGCGAATCAGTTTATCCAGACGCCGCCATCCCAGCTCATCAAATCCGTACAGGTGCCAGCGGGTTTTGATGTGGCGGATGATCACATTGTGCAGCAGATGCAGGCGGGTGATTTGGTGATTACAGCGGATATACCTTTAGCGGCGGAAGTAGTCGAGAAGCAGGGCCATGCATTAAACCCACGGGGTGAGTTTTATTCGAAAGAGAATATCCGTCAGCGCCTGGCAATGCGGGATCTGATGGAAGAGCTACGGGGAGCAGGGCAGGTAACCGGCGGCCCAGCGACTATGTCCCAGGCGGATCGGCGCGAGTTTGCCAATAAGCTGGATCGGTTTTTAGCGCGCAATCGTTAGTACGGTGTTTGTACTAAACCGTGTTTTATCTGCGTTCCAGAAACCTGCGCTTTGCCTCTATTCCCAGCTCAGTCTGGTCTACAAAAAAACCATCGATACCGGCTTCGAGGAATAACAGGAGCTCTTCAATGAGCTGTTCATGAGTATTGTCAGATTCTACATTTTGAAAATTGGCGGGTAAAAAAACGTTCTCATTGCGAAACGTGAAAGCGTGAACCTTGAGTCCTGCCAGATGTGAAAAATCGACGAACCCGGTGGTATTTTCCTTTTTGAGGTTGCCGTCGGAATCTTTCGGGATAATAAAGTGATATTTCTCCGGCCCCACGCCATCCGCATATTTGGCAATATCCAGCAAACCATTCCGGGTCGCCATCTCATCGTAGCTAAGTGCGCCACCTTCCATTACCACATCCTGGGGCTGTCCTTTCTGCGACAGTAGCTGAATCAGTGGTAGATCGGTCAGTTTGTTCAGTGCTTTCAGATTGCTGACTTCAAAGGATTGAATATAGACAGCAGCATCGGGACCGCTATAACCAGCCCGGTGCAGAATTTCGACCAGCGGCTTTTCCATCGGTAGCCCGAGCTGCTGAAAATGGCTGGGGTGTTTGGTTTCCGGATAGATGCCAATGGTTTTGCCCAGTAACTGCTCGTAACCCTTAACTTGCTGAATAATTTCCTCCAGCGTTGGAATCTCGAACATGCCGTTAAAGCGGGTATTCTCCGGCCGAATATCCGGTATGCGTTCAATCGCGCGTAATTGCTTGATCTCCGCAAGGGTGAAGTCCTCGCTGAACCAGCCTTTGACGAGTACGCCATCCACCTGCCTGGTGGTTTTGTATTGTTTGAATTCCGGACGATCAGCTACATCCGTAGTCAGATCCAGAAAATTGTCATGCCGGGCAATCAAATGCCCATCCTTCGTCATCACAAGATCCGGCTCAATAAAATCAGCCCCCTGAAGAATCGCTATAGAGTATGCCGCGAGCGTATGTTCAGGCATATACCCGCTGGCACCGCGATGGGCGATTACAATCGGTGATTTGGGTGTCGGCCTGTTCTGGTGATGGCTATTGTCAGGCATGGCGTGAACCGGGAAGGAGTTTAAAAGAACCAGCAAAACCGAAAATACGGAGCAGATAATGAGTGATCGTTTCATTGTGCAGGTATCCCTGTCGTATCAATATTAGATACGATAAAACGCAATCATGAAAGTGATGTTACTGTTTGGTCGGAGTGCTAAATCTCAGTTGAGAAATGATAGCTGGTTTTTGGCAGCCCTTCACGCTCATAAAACCGATGTGCATCCAGTCGTTGAAAACCTGAATCCAGATGTAGCTGATCGCAGTTCTGCTGCTTTGCATGGCTCTTCAACCAGTCAAGCATTTGTGTACCTAAACCGTTGGATCTACAGTCTGCACTGGTTACCAGATCATCAGTATAAAGAAACCGCCCCCAGGCCAGATTCTCACCAATACGAAAACCAGCCACTGCAACCACCTTGTCTTGTTGTGCTGCATATGCCAGCCTGTAACCGCTGGTCTGTTGAAGCCGTACGCGACTCAAAAAATCCTCTGTATTGATATGAGGCCTTAGCTGTTGCATAACCGCGCAGCAACCATCAATCTGTGCATCGGTGTTGGCGAGCTGTATTTTTGATTTCATTGTCTGTCGTCCCGGGTTTATAGCCATGGCATCGTGATAAGCTGTACAGCGTAGGCGGTACGGATTAGCATCTACGCTACTCAGGCAGAGTTCGTTTTGGAGAGCAGAGCGATTATTGATGAGATCGATTTTTCCGACAAGGGATAATTAGATGGTAGATGTTACCTATCAGGAAATAATAAGATTCTGGTTTGAAGAGATTGATCCATCCCAGTGGTGGGTAAAGGATGAGCGGTTTGATAAAAATATAACCGAACGTTTTTTGGCTATTCATAAACAGGCCCGATGTTGTGAGCTTTTTGACTGGCGAACAAGTGCCGAGGGCAGGCTTGCAGAAATTATTATTCTCGATCAGTTTTCCAGAAATATGTTCCGGGGTTCGCCCGAATCCTTTAGCTATGATGGGTTGGCGTTAACGCTTGCGCAGGAAGCTATTTCGAACGGTGCAGATAAGCAGTTAAATCAAATTCAACGCAGCGTGCTCTATTTACCGTTTATGCACAGTGAGTCTGCTTTGATACATCAAGTGGCCGTGGATCTGTATCAACAGAACGGAATTCAGTCGAGCCTCGATTTTGAAATAAAACACAAAAATATCATCGACCAATTTGGCAGGTATCCCCATAGAAACAAGATCCTTGGGCGAACCTCAACCGAGCAGGAAGTGGAGTTTTTAAAGCAACCCGGTTCCGGATTTTAATCACTGAGTTTGTATAAAAATATAATAATGAGAGACCTTTGCACGGGAGCCACTTTACTCTCAGGCAAGGCAAAAACGCGCACAGAGAGAGAATTTACAAGTGTAAATGACCGATTGAGCACGTTTTTAACGCCGCATGGGAGTAAAGTGGCTCTCGTGCAAATGTCTCGATGAGTTTCATAACTACTGGAGAATAAACATGAGCGAAGTAAATTATGGCCCGTTGGCTGGTTTGATTGGTGTTTGGAATGGCGACAAAGGGATCGATATTGCGCCGGAGCCAAAAGGTACCGGAGAGACCGACTATTTTGAAACCATTACCTTTACAGCGATAGGTGATGTCACCAATGCGAGCAAGCAAACACTATCGGTTTTGCACTACTCCCAGATCGTATCCAACAAAGCTAGCGGCGATGTATTTCACCACGAATCCGGCTACTGGATGTGGGATCCAAGCGACAATACCATCATGCATTCACTGGTGATTCCCCGTGGTGTAGCGGTACTTGCCGGCGGTACCTGTGCTGCTCCATCATCCGTACAGGATACGGTGACAATAGAAGTCAAAGCCACCGATGGAGACAAAGACTGGAACATTGCCCAGTCACCCTTCATGCAAAACAATGCAAAAACCACCTCGTTTCAGCACAGCGTTACAGTGGGCAACGGAAAGCTATCCTATTCAGAAACCACCATGCTCGATATTTACGGCAGGGTATTTGAGCACACCGATGCAAATGAGCTGACGCGCGGATAGGGAGTATCTGATCAGCGCTTTTTCTTCAAATATTCGGCTTCCTGGTTGGAAATGTTTGCAATAGCCTGGTGGTACATACAAATTTTATATTGAATCTTGATTGTGCGAAAAACGGGCAAGGGTTTTAAGATACTGTCAGTATGTTTTACAACTTATCGGATTTTTTGAGAAAAAAAACTAGCGAATTCCGTAACTTATTGATAATAAAGATGTTTTATTTATTGGCATGAGATGTGCATTTTATTCAGGTGCAAGCGATGAGTTGTTATCACGCTAATCATGTGTACTTAGCTAGATATTGAAATTATTTTGAGATAAATAAAGGTGAATACTATGAAAGATATACTTACGAGGGGGTTAGCGACAGGCGTAGTCGTCGGGCTAGTCTCGATGTTCTCAGGCACTGCGGCGGCGATTCCAGCTGGCTGGACATGTACTGGTAACTGCGGCACTTTGGGTGCTGATGGTGATGTCACTGCTGCTCCGGGCGGTGGAGACTACGAATGGGTGTCCACTGACAGTGGTGCCGCTGCTGGGACTTTTACACACCTTGGTATAGGGTCTGAAACCAATGGCTCGAACTTGCTTACCGGCCTTTTTTCCGCAGAAGCTGGGGATAGCCTGGAGTTTGATTTCAACTATATCACCTCGGATGGGTCTAGTTATATAGAATATGCGTTTGCGCAAATTCTTGATGACACGATGACTCCGGTTGATCTTCTCTTTACTGCTCGGACAACCGCAACACCTGGTGCAGATACTGTACCTGGCTTTGGTTTGCCGCCGATCGCTGCAACCATGACACCAGGAAGTACTCCGATTATTGCTGGTGCTCCTGACTGGTCGCCTCTGGGTGGTTCTTCCGGTAGCTGCTTTTCCACGGGTTGTGGCTATACCGACTGGATTCATTCCAGTTACACTATTGCCGATGCAGGAAATTATTACCTGCTGTTTGGGGTGACAAACTGGGCTGATACTGCTTATGACACGGGTATGGCCATTGCTGGAGCAACCGTTGGTGGTGATCCTATTGATCCTCCTGGCGACGTGCCGGAGCCAGGGACGCTACTACTTTTAGGTCTTGGCCTGTTAGGGCTTCGTAAAAGTCAGTTTGGTCGTCGAGCTTGAAGCAAGTTGGGGGGTTAGAATGAACTCCCTTTGATTGCAGAAAACTCTGAAGTTAAAAGCCCTGCAATCGCAGGGCTTTTTTATGTGAGCTGGGATTACCCTGTCTCGAAATTTGATACGTGCTCGGTTGTTATGGGGTTTTCTATGGTGGTGTCGCCCAGCCACCCTGTTTATGCCCACCTCGTTTCAGCACAGCGTTACAGCGGGTAACGGAAGGCTAGCCTGTTCAGAAACTACCATGCTCGATATCTATGGCAGGGTATTTGAGCACACCGATGCAAATGAGCTGACGAGTAGTTGAGTTATTGTCGGCTTGAAGGATAGTAAGTGGAGAGGCAAGTGGAAAGGTTGTGCGGTAGAGGTGCTCGCTGATGAATCAGGTGAGCGCTTCATCCGCCCAGCTCCTCCCGCAGCTGACGTTTAACAATTTTCCCGGTAGCATTTCTGGGAAGCATAGAGACAATTTTCAAATCTTTGGGGATCTTATAGCCACCGATTTTTCCTTTACAATGATTTCTGATCTGTTCCAGCGTTAACTCGCTGTCGGGTTGCAAAACGACCACGGCGGTCACTCGTTCTCCCCACTTTTCATCGGGAAGGCCGATGATGGTGACCTCCCTGATTTCGGGTAGCGTCTCAAGAACAGCTTCCACCTCACGCGGGTAAACATTTTCCGCGCCGGTTTTTACCAGCTCCTTTTTCCGATCAATAAAATAGAGAAAGCCCGCCTCATCTAGCCTTCCCAAATCACCCGTGTGTAACCAGCCGTTTGTATAGAGCGCCTGATTGGCCTTGTCATTATTCCAGTAAGTAATACAGGTGGGGCCCTTGACCATTATTTCACCCACCTGATTGGTGGCTAGCGACTGGTTTTGCTCATCCCATATCTGTAACGCAATTCCATCCTGGGCTCTTCCACATGACTCCGGCCGTTCAAAACAATCCGGATTGGTAATGGTGGTGACAGGGCCGGTAGCTTCCGTTTGCCCATAAACGCCCAAATAGCCGCAGTCCAAAGATTCACAAACCGACTTAAACATCGCCATCGATCTCTTCCCCGTACCGCCGCCGCCAATAAGATAACGAAGCTGGGCAAATTTCCTGCCCTGCTGGAATTGCTGGATCAGCTGGGAAAAATAGACCTGGGAAGGCAGCATCGTAACCGTGACGTTTTTCTCATCCATCAATGCGATGGTGTCGGGCTCCGATAGCTTGCCCGAAATCAGGTTTTTCCCACCGCATGAAAGCGTGGCACGGCTACGAATAAGACCCGCCTGATGAAAATACGGCATCAATGCCAGGTAAACATCCTCATCGGTTAATTCCAATTGCTGTGCAGTAAGGCGATCATTCCAGCATGAACCACGGTGAGTTTGCAGCGCACCCTTCGGCTGCCCGGTTGTGCCGCTGGTGTAAATCAACAACACCGGATCATCCTCCAGAATTCGGGGCGGGTTCACCTTAACCCCCGCATCAACAAGCTGATCAATACTGTGACCAACCTGCGCCAGTTCACCAATACCAACCCGGTGTTGTATGCAGGGCATATCGCGGGTGAGTTCCTCCAGCTGATGACTGTTGGCCTCATCCACAACCAGCATCCGGCTTTCCGCGTTTTGCAGCGCCCAGCGCATCTCTGTGGTCGCCAGTCTGGTATTCAACACGTGGAGAATCACCCCGATAGAGCAGCAAGCATAATGCAGGCACAGATAGTCCGAACAGTTATTCGCCAATATCGATACCCGATCACCTTTCTCCACACCAAGCGATTGCAGCGCCCCCGCCAGAGCCTCAACCCGATCATAAAACTGCTCATAATTGAGAGTTCGATCCCCCTCCTCAAACGCAATTTGCTGGGGGTGTTCAGCTGTGGTGTCCTGCAAAATTTGATGGAGAAGAGGCATAGTAAAGTACCGTGGTGGTTTGTAAATGTCAGAGCTGCTTGTTTGTTGGCATTACAGAAAATACAGGTGGGATATGGTGCCATAAAAAAGAGACCGCAGCGCTACTGGCTTTGGAAATAACGAGATGACTACGATATTCTGTGTATGGTTAATTTGATAGAAACGAAAGCTCCAGATTTAAATCAAATAGCATCGGCTCTTTTGGCCAAATATATTGAGGGTTTTTCCTTTTCATGAAAAGAAATGTGGCATGGTCGAACAAGGAGATTGAAGCAGCTATCTCTGGATATTTTGATCTGCTGAGTACACAGGTTGATGGAAAGCCGACTAACAAGGCGGTTCTTTATCGAAAGCTAACTTCCGAACATCCAACACGAACTGCCAAATCCTTCGAATTCAAATTTCAAAATATCAGCGCGGTACTTTATGAAGAAAAGTTACCCTATGCAGATGGTTTACGTCCGAAATCAAACTATCAAGAGAGCCTAAAGGAGGCTGTACTCTCATACCTTAAAAAGACAGAATTTGAAAACCAAACACCTATCGATGTGCTTGTCGATAAACTTAGGCGCTTGCACTCACGAGACTACTTGCCAGTAAAGGGAAAGGGTACAGGTCGGTATGGCTTGTCACTGGAACACTATCTCAGTATCCCCCAAAACAGTTCAAAAGAAGCTGATTTCATGGGTATTGAATTAAAAACCAAACATGGCAAGACACTACAAACGTTGTTTTCTCGTGTGCCTTCCCGCTACCTTGCATGTGAGAACAAATATCAACTGCTCGAACAGTTCGGTTACTACGATAAAAAGAGGCAGCGACAGGCTTTGTATACATCCTTCAATAATACTCCTGGCTCTTTAGGGTTCTACCTAAACCCCAAAGAGAACAGAGTTGTTGTAAACAAAAAGAAAGTCGAAATACTGGAATACGATGAAAGTGTCTTGGAGGATGCAGTGCTTTCCAAACACAATGAGACCGCTTACATATCAGTCTCACTCAGTCGTTTGGAAGGTAGTGAGACGCGATGCCGTTTTGATCAGCTATTGTATTGCCAAACACCTTCTCTACAGCGTTTTATGCGTATGGCCGATGATGGAAATGTCTATTTAGACTTTACCCTGTCTGAAAAGTCAGGCCGAGTAAAAGACCACGGCTTCCTATGGCGAGTGCCCCAGGATGCGATAGCTGATTTATATCAGAAAAATCAATTAATTGATCTCTCGACACAGTGAACGACATATCGAGAATCAGCCTCTTATAAAGAACTAATCATATGCTCAACCACGGTCATTAAGCGTGGTACATGGCGCATGCTTTTGGCGCAGACGATATAAGCATCAGTTTTTGGCAGTGTCACGCCTACATCAATTTGTACTAATCCTTGTTTTGATAAGTTTTCGCCAGCTCGGGAACTGATGATCATCGCGCCAATCCCTTGAATCAGAGCGGCTTTTTGTACTAGATAGCTGTCTGAGCTGAGGATGGGTTCGAAGTTGGGAATGAGCTTTTCCAGCATCGGCCGTGGTTGTACCTGTTTGTAGGGTTTGCTCCAACATATCCAATCTAGATCAGCCCAGTCGCAGGGCTGTTTGATGTTGTTGGCGTAGCTTTGTGCGGAGTACACTGCGGGTTGAGATTGTTCGTGGTGTAGCGCGACTAGTTCTGGTTCGGTGGGTGCTTGGGTGCGAATGGCAAGGTCTGCGCCACCGCGAGTCAGGTCGATATGGTCTACTCCAGCGAGAATTTCGAGCCGAATTTGTGGTTCCAGCGTTCGGAGTTTTTTGGCAAAGGGCGCGAGTATATCTACCGCGATTCCTGGTGGGGCGGCAATGGTAATGGTGCCTGAAACAACCTGCTCGACATCCATCGCCGCGCGGTCAAATTCGCTGGCCCAGCGCGCCATTTGCTCTGCGGCGGGTATCAGTTTTATCGCGGCTTCGGTGGGGCTAGCTCCCTGTTTACCTCTTATGAAAAGCTGTTGCTTTAGAGTGAGTTCAAGCTCTTGAATCCGACGGCTGATTGTTGGTTGCCCCACTTCTAGCGCTCGCGCGGCTGCACTAAAACTTTGGTGCTCAGCGACTGCTAAAAAGGTTTGTGCATCTTGCCATGATAGTTTCATATCTATCCGTATATGCATGCTAGTATCGATTGTTGGGTAATTTACATCAATATATGCATCGAAGATACTGGTGGCGTTCCCATTAGCCAACCGCTGTTCTTACGCGCACGGCAACTCTAACGCTTACTTTATCCAGGAGATTACGATGAAGCTCAAACCATTCAAGCAAGGGGTACTCGCATTAGCGGCCGCCGCGGTTCTGTCGGGCTGCGATACAACAACGCTAAAAACTATACCTTCCGAACTAGGCAAAACCTCTTCAATGGCGGAGTTAAAAGCTTCTCTAGCCAAGCCCGGTACGGTCGAGTTCACTAAACACTTATCAGCCAATTGGGCGATTAACCTATCCGGTTTGCTTAACCTTGAGCACCCTAAAGCGGTCAAGGCGGGTTTGGAAGATCGACAGGAACCGATAGAAATCTATCTGTATAGCTTGCAGCATCCGACCAGGGGTGCATTTCTGGTTGATTCCGGCGTATCTGAAAAGCTGTTACCCGGCAGTACCGAATCGGATCTGTCTTATCTGGTGAAAATGGGTATGGGTACCGATGCGATTAAGGTGAACCGCACCACCAAGTCGATCTCAAGTGAACTAGCGGGTGGGGTACAGGGTGTGTTCCTGACCCATATTCACATCGATCATATCTTGGGGATTTCCGATCTACCCGTAGGCATTGAGGTGTTTATCGGGCCAGGCGATGCACGTCTGAACAACCTGACCAATGCGGCAGTGCAGGGTTCGACAGATCGATTACTCGTCAACGCTGGCGTACTCAGAGAATGGCAATTTGAGGAGAGTGAAGGGGAGCAGGCAAGTGTGATTGATATCTTCGGCGATGGATCGGTTTGGGCTATCCACTCACCGGGACATACACCGGGCACAACCGCCTATCTAATCAACAGCACTGAAGGGCCGCAGTTGTTAACCGGCGATGCATGCCATACGCGCTGGGGTTGGGAGCATCAGGTGGAACCGGGTAGTTTCTCGGTAAATCCTGAACAAAGCGTGGTTAGCCTGAATATGCTGGAAGGACTGGTAAAAGCATTCCCGCAGATAACAGTGCATATGGGGCATCAGTCGCTGATTGAGTGAGAATGTTGATGGTGGCCCGTGCGAGTCGATTTCACATGTTTACTGTATCGACACATCGACGGCATATGTCGAAAAAATAAGGATTTATAAACATATGCAATTCAGGTGTCCCATGGTGCATGGCATCTGATAATCCATCCGTTCCCGTCCATTAAATGAGAGGCAAGAATTCGATTTCAGAATCGGGTAAAATTGGGTATTATCGGATAAGGTATCGGGTAAACTGAATGGCTGAGATCAAATGCAAGAACCAAAAATCATTGTAGGGCAGGAGCTATTAAAGCTCATTGCAGAGATTGATGAGTTTAAGGGAAAGTGGACGTTACTCAAGAGGATGTCCCCTCACCGATTGAGTCAGTTGCGTAAGGTCGCCACCATCGAAAGTATCGGGTCATCCACTCGTATTGAGGGGGCAAAGCTCTCTGACATTCAAGTTGAAACACTTTTATCCAATCTCGCGACCACGTCCTTTAAGAATCGTGACGAGCAGGAAGTCGCAGGTTATGCCGAAGCAATGGATTTAGTATTTCTGGCATTTGAAGACTTGAGGATCACAGAAAACCATATTTGCCAGTTACATCAAACACTCTTGCGTCATAGTGATAAAGACGAACGCCATCGAGGAAGCTACAAGACACTCCCGAATCATGTCGTTGCAAGAGATCAGTACGGCAAAGAGATTGGTGTGGTGTTTGAAACAGCAACACCGTTTGATACACCCAAAGAAATGGAAGAATTGGTCAAATGGGTATCCAAAGCAACGGATGAGGAGGCGATGCACCCGCTTTTGATCGTTGCTGTATTCAATGTAGTATTTCTTGCCATTCACCCATTTCAAGATGGAAATGGTCGGCTATCTCGTATTCTCACGACCTTGATGCTGTTGCGGATGGGGTACGATTATGTGCCTTACGCTTCCCTTGAGCATGTCATTGAAGATAATAAAGAGCTGTATTACAAAGCACTTCGCCGAACGCAAACAACCTTGAAATCCGACAAACCCGATTGGGAGTCCTGGCCTGGCTTTTTCTTAAGGTGCCTTAAAAAACAAAAGAATAATCTTGAGTCGAAAATCCAGGAACATAATCCTCAGGATGAGGTTGATCTGCCAATATTATCAGTACAAGTTTTAGAGCTATTTAATGAGCATGAAAGACTGACGATTAAAGAGATAGTTGCGTTGACTGGTGCGAACCAGAATACTTTGAAGTTACGTTTAAGAGAGCTGGTCAATGGAGGGGCGCTCAAACGACATGGGAAAGCGCGCGCGACCTGGTACAGCAAGAATGGTTCTACGTTGTGAAGAGGTACCGCTTGAATGTAATAAATGGTGCCCAGGAGAGGACTTGAACTTCCAGGGCCATCTTAATAAAGCTAATAAAAACAACAAGATATGAGTGACGATAACTTCTGCGTTCCACTCACGTTCCATGGACTTTGTTTTGTTAACGCGGCTTATTTCGTGTTGCTGGGTTAGACATTGAATGCACTCGCCATATTCAGCTGTTCGCTGCGGCTAATATTGATAGAGTTTGCCACCGTTTCCCAGCGGGCAACACTCAACAGCACCTCATCTTTTATACGCTGAGCCTGTGACGTGCTGAGTTGGAAAAAGTCCATAACGTCCATCGCCAGTTCATAGTTGAGGCTGTTGTCATCGTCGGTGATATTCAGGTGCAGGCCGTTAGCGGGTGTTACCGGGTTGATGTCGTAAGCAGGGGATAGTAACCAGCCACCGTTACTGTAAATGAAGCCATGGTTTCTCAGGTGATCATCCGTATTCGATACCGCGATATTAAATACAATGCGTCGCCACAGTTGCGCCAGGTCTTCTTTGGTGTTGGCTCCATGTTCAGTAAGAAACTGCGCCAGCTCCAGGTAGCTTGCATCATAATCACCGTCGTAGTATCCAAGCTGGGTCATCGCTGAGGTGAAATGTAAGCGGTGCTCTGGCGTGCGGTCAAACCGCTTGGTGAGGAATGTATGATGGTGGCTGTTGAATTTTTCAATCCGGCATTCTGCCATCTGGATATCGGCACCCACGGCCAATTGGTAAACAACAAACTCCCAGGCGGCAATGTCATGATCATCGAGCTGGCTGGGAAATTTGGCTATCCACAATTGATTGTTTTCATCGACTACGCTGGCTTTGGGGCGAGCTCCCCCCAGGGAGGAACCCGGTGACATTAGCATGGTCAACCACTTTAAGTACTCCGGGTCGTCTGTATTACCGTTGTCTTCAACTTGTTGAGCCGCGTATTCGAGATCTCGTAGCGAAGAGATAGGCGGTGCTGCCAGCTTTTCATCATTATCCAGAAACGCACCTTTCATTTCTCGCTTGAATCGCAATGCACCCAAGCGGTAAAGGTCATGTACGCCCAGCAGGTAATCTATTTCGTAGAGTACATTTGGGCGGCGATCCTCTTGGCGTGCAATAATGGCTTCGCGGCGCTTCATAAGTAGTCTACCCCAGCGATCTGGGCAGGAGTCCAAGAAGGTTCTGAAGTTTTTGGCATCCTCGCTGTGCTGCTCTCCCGAATAGAGATTTAAGTCCGGATCAATTTTTTGCGCATAGGGAGACTGCAGCCAATCGTT
>JAHRWD010000043.1 GCA_019090315.1 Pseudomonadales bacterium | reverse complement strand
GGGCAGGGTGATGTAAAAACGGTCGGATTGTTTGATATGTGAACCGACCCGGCCAAAGCCATTGGCGGCTTTATACCAACGACCGTGGCTCATAATGGCAGCCTTCGGCAGTCCCGTGGTGCCGGAAGTAAAAATATAGTAGCAAGGGTCGTTCAGGGTTACGTTGCCGGTTTCAGGCGGATTGTCAGTGCTGTAGGTTTCGGCGTTATTTGTGAAGTCAAAACACCAGTCAGGGCAGGGAACCGCGCCACTGTCTGCTATGAATATAAAATCATCCACATCACTTAATGTCAGTCCGGATCGTATCTCATCCACGGCTACAAGCATCTCCTCGCCTACTACAAACTTGCTGGCGTGAACGGACTGTACGCAGTGCCTCAGAGCCTCACCCCGCAGGTTGGTGTTTAATATGCCGGCGATAGCGCCAAGTTTGTTGAGGCCATATACCGCGGCGAGCAGTTCGATACGGTTTTCCATCATCACCGCCACGGAATCGCCATGAACAATTCCTTTGGATTTGAACATATCGGAAAAACGATTTACCAGCTGATTGAATTGATGCCAGTTGAGCGTCGTTCCCTCAAAGATAATCGCGGTATCCTGCGGGTATTGTTGAGCATTGCGTTCAACTACCCAGCCGGTAGAGCGTTTGGTATCCCTGGATCGTCTCATCTCAAAGACTCCACGAACCACAGATTTGATCATATGGGGCAGTTCAAGCAGTAGGCTCATTTTTCGATCATCCATTATTGTTATTGGTCTAAAAGACTGGTGTTTATTCTACCTTATCTTATAAAAACGATTATCGTTAGATCTTCTTGCTGTTTGATTGTCCTACCAGATAAGCTATGATTAAAAAGTTGGTTTAAACATGTTTTTTCATACAGTTATCGGAGATGTATCACTAATGAGCGCGCAACCAGACCAAGATTACGAAGATATGATGAAATGGGATGCTAATGAAATCCCTCTGGAAGATATTGATGTATCACAGGCAGACCTCTATAAGGCCAATGTTATGTGGCCGTTTTTTGACCGTTTGCGTAAGGAAGCGCCTGTACATTACTGCAGGGCTTCGGAAAATGGTCCGTACTGGTCCGTAACAAAATACAAAGACATCATGGAAGTCGAGGCAAATGCGGAAGTCTATTCTTCTGAACCAACGATTGGCCTTCGCGACCCCTTTGATGACCTTAAAGTTTCAATGTTTATCGCAATGGATGAGCCGAAACATGGCGACCAACGCAAGACCGTTCAAGGTATTGTAGCGCCCAATAGTCTGGCAACTATGGAGCCTATTATCCGCTCACGTATTTGCGAGATTCTGGATGCGCTACCGGTAAATGAAACATTTAACTGGGTGGATAAAGTATCTATCGAGCTGACAACTCAAATGTTAGCGACCCTGTTTGATTTCCCGTTTGAAGAGCGCGCCAAACTAACCTACTGGTCCGATGTAGCCACTACGGTTCCAGCGCCCGGCGCTTTGATTGAGACTCGCGAAGAACAAACTGCAACACTGCTCGAGTGCCTGGAAGCATTCACCAAGCTCTGGAACGAACGCGTAAATGCCCCACCTACAGGTGATCTGATCTCGATGCTGGCCCATGGTGAGTCGACTCGAAACATGGAGCCGATGGAGTTTCTCGGCAACCTGATGCTGTTGATTGTGGGTGGTAACGATACTACTCGTAATTCACTGTCGGGCGGTGTTCTGGCACTGAACGAGTTTCCTGAGCAGTACGCCAAGCTACGAGCCAACCCTGGTCTGATTCCAAAAATGGTGCCTGAAATTATTCGTTGGCAAACACCGCTTACCCACATGCGCCGCACCGCGACCCGCGATACGGTTCTTGGTGGTCAGAATATCAAGGAAGGTGAAAAGGTTGTGATGTGGTATGTCTCGGGTAACCGAGATGAAGAAGCCATTGAAGACCCGTACCAGTTCATCATTGATCGAGAGAAGCCGCGTCAGCATCTCTCGTTTGGTTTCGGTATTCACCGTTGCATGGGTAACCGTCTGGCTGAAATGCAGCTGCGCATTACCTGGGAAGAAATTCTCAAACGTTTTGAAAAAGTAGAAGTAGTCGGCGAACCAGTCCGAAACCATTCTCCTTTTGTTAAAGGTTTTGCGGAGCTTCCTGTTCAGCTACGCCCACTAAAAAAGGCGTAAGTAGTACGGGTTTTAAAACCTGAACGAGTAATAAAAAAGGCCGGTAGCTAAACAGCTCCCAGCCTTTTTTATGGGGTTTAAACAATGTTTGCCCCGGAAAATCAATACAGCTTAGTTCGAAGAAGCTTCTTCCTTTGCTGCGGATTCTTCTCTTATTTCCCTTTCTGTTCGCAGATACATTTGCGACTCTTCACCTGTCAATTCCGCTTTTCCTGACCATGGCAGCAGCTGGTATCCCGAGTGGTGGCTGAAATCGACAAATGGATATTTAATAATGTCAAAATAGGGTGAGTAATCAAAATCACGAGGTACCATCAATTTGGGGTTTCGTCTGAACAGTTGTAAGCCTTTCTCTTCATCCTTTTTAATCAGCGGTAGGATTGGAAACTGAATAGACTGGAATGCATGGGCGATGATGGTTGAGCACACGGTACGGGTCGCAGAGCCGGCGTTATGGGTAAATAGCGATGAGCGCCATCTGCGCGGCATGATAAACCATGGGAAAAGAAAGCGCGCAAGATCGAATATCTGTCGTACGTCATATTCCATACCCAGGCGATGTACCAGATAAGCAACAATTTTCTGGCCATCAAGATGAGATAGATTTCGAGGGCGACATATTCTGATATGGTCATCCTTGTAGCTTGATAGTGATCGCACAACGGTACCAACACCTAGCTCGCTTTCAATAATCAATTGATCTTCGAGGTTACCGTTGTAGCTAGCGGCGACCAGCTTTCGAATATCCGGATCTTCGATATCGTGAAGTCGACCGACGTACAAAAACGCATGGGACCAGGGGCTTTGGGTCAGCAATTTGATGACCCGACTAACCCGGCTTTTTCCTTCCACCAGTAGTACATCACAGGATTTGAGCTCATGCCGTATCCGCTCATAATCACTAAGAGGAAAGCCACTGACTTTAGGGGTTTTTGATAACCATTTGATGATGAGTTTTGAAATCATCTGGAATCGGAATAGTTTCATCGTTACTTACTTGTAATGCTCATATGATGTCAGTGTAGCTTAGTATCAGGTATGAAATGCATGCCTGTGGTTAGTGTATTCATTGCAATCTTTTTTTCAGCTGTTTTTTACAATCTCAACTGCCTTTTCTAACACCGGCAACGGCGTATAGAAATGGGGTGAAAAGCGAATGCCGCCACCACGTTTCGCACAGATAACGCCACTTGCCATCAGCGATTGATGCAGTGCTTTTTGCTCTTTTTTAGAATATTTGAATGTAACGATACCGGTTTGGCGTTCAGGTTCACGCGATGACAGTATCTCAATACCGGGTACCGCAGTGAGTGTGTCGAGTAGAAAATCGATGCGTTGGTTAAGTTGCTGTTCGATACTCGCCATTCCAATATCTAGCAAAAGTGACAGGCTAGCGCTGAGTCCATGAATGGCAAGCATGTTCGGGCTACCGCATTCAAAACGGCGTGCGCTGGAAGCGACATCCCATTCTTTTGTATCGTAATTACCGGAATCTTCAACCATATGCCAGCCGTATTGATGTAGCTGCAGCTGGTCTCTGACTTTGGACGAACAATAAAACAGTGCGAGACCCTCTGGTCCCAGCATCCATTTATGCCCATCCGCCATCATAAAGTCAGCTTTGCAGGCTTGCACATCGGTAACGGTTGCACCGATGCTCTGGATCGCATCAACACAGAACAGGACGCTGTTATCGGAGCAAAAATCGCCTAACTGGTTGAGGTCTACTTTAAGCCCGGTTGCATATTGCACGGAGCTGATTGAGATTAATCGGGTGTTTTTTGTAACCGCGTTTATGAGTGCGGATTCAGGTGAGTCTGCTGAATTTAAATCAACTTCGATTACTTCTACGCCATATCGAGCCAGTGATTCCCAAACGATACGGTTTGATGGGAACTCCTGATCCGAAATGACTACCTGATCGCCACGGCTCCACTTAAGCCCATGGGCAACAATTGAAAGTGCTTCGGAGGTGTTTTTTAGCAGTGCGATATCATCAACTGAGGGTGCATTGATCAGTGTTTTTAACTGCTTTCTGATTTGTTTTTCTTTTACTTCCCAGCGCGGATAATGCGTAGCGCCTTTTGTGGTGTTCTCGATTGCGAAGGCAGTGATTGCATCAGCAGTTCGTTTAGGCCAGGGAGCAACCGCTGCGTGATTTAGATAACAAAGTGAGGGGTCCAGCGGGAATTCATGATCCCAAATGTTCGAGTCTGGCATTGCGGTGATCCAATAAAAATATCAAAACCGGTGGTTTTGGTTAACGGGTAAATTTGCGTGTTGTGCTAGCATAACCCGTGTTGGCGTTGCTTGTATGGTCAGATTCAGGAGTCTGGATAAATGGTAGAAAAATCGATCGATTCGAATTCATTATTAAAGTCACTGGATGCAATAGATACGGAAAAATCTTTGCCGCCGGTGGATAAATGGCACCCGGAACGGATCTATAAAATTGATATACGTATTGCCCGGGATGGTACCTGGTACCACGAAGGTGATCGAATCAAGCGGCAACAATTGGTCAAGCTGTTTTCCAGCATTTTGCGTAAAGACGCGGATGGTAAAACCTACCTGGTTACACCAGCTGAGCAAGCAGAGATCGAGGTGGAAGATGCCCATTTTCAAATGATCGATTTTGATTGTATAGGCGAAGGAGAGAACCAACAGCTGATATTTACCAATAATGTGGGTGATCGCACTATTGCTGACAATGAACATGCCATTTTTCAGAAAGGTAGTCCATCGAACGATGATGAGAACCCCTACGTGGAAATCCGTCACGGGCTTACCGGCCGAATCGTTCGAGCGGCCTATTATCGATTAATTGATATTGCGGTAGAAAATGAGGTTGATGGGGTCGACTGGTTCGGGGTGTGGAGCTGCGGTGTTTTCTTTAAGCTTGGTAGGGTAGATGCGGCGAACTGATAAAGCGATCACCGAGTAATATTCCAGAAGGCTCGGAACATTACTCGGTGAATTTACTAGGCTATCACTGTTATTTGCTTGGCAATATTAAGCGCCAACCCCCACTTTTGACGCTTCCTCTGCTGCTTTTGCTTTGGCCCATTTGTAATCGGCTTTGCCATTAGTAGCGCGTTTCACTACATCAACAAAGAATACATTTTTGGGTTTCTTGTATCCTGCGAGGCGGCTTCGTACGTGCTCAATTACATCCGATTCAGTGGCAGACATACCGGGCCGAACGGAAACCACAGCAGTAACTCTCTCACCAAATTTTGGATCCTTAACCCCAGCAACCAGACAATCATAGATCGCAGGGTGGGTTTTGATCGCCTCTTCAACCTCTTCTGGATAGACCTTTTCACCCATGGTATTCACACACATGGAGCCTCGGCCGAGTAATTTGACCTTGCCGGCCGCATCGACAGTGGCGAAATCACCGGGGAACGAATAGCGCTGGCCGTCGATTTCGCGGAAGGTAGCAGCGGATTTTTTCGGATCTTTGTAGTAACCGATAGGAACACGGCCACCGTTTGCTACCATGCCAATGGTATCGGAACCGGGTACAACCTCTTTGTCATTTTCATCGAACACCTTGGAGGTTTCCATCAGTTCGAATTCAGCGGTTCCCTCCACGTTGTCCCTGGTGGTCAGGCTGCGAGCCATGCCACCTTCGGTGGCTCCGAGAGTGTCGGACAGGATCATATCGCCGTACTCTAACAGACCTTTTTTGACTTCAGTGGTCCACATAACGCCGGAGGAGGAGATAAATTGAACCGAGGAAATGTCATATTTTCGGCCTTCTTTATCGGCTTTTCTTAATGAGTCGAGCATTGGTTTTGCAAAAGCATCACCAACGATAATAATATCGGTCACGCTATTACGCTCGACGGTGGCCCATAATTCATCGGGGTCAAAGCTGGAATTATCGATGGTTACAACGGTTCCACCCATTCCCAATGGCATAAATGCCCCTAGCCACATACCGGTTCCATGCATCAGTGGACACGCGGATAATACGACAGGCAGTGCGTTCGCCTCTGCAAGGGCGCGAGTCGCAGTGGCGGCGGTTTCATAAGTTTCCGGAGGTGGTGAAATACCACGAGCCTCGAATCCGGCCAACATACCACCACAGAATTCGCCGTTGTAATACATCACACCTTTAGGCATACCGGTGGTGCCGCCGGTATACAGCATGTACATCTCATCCCATTTTCGTTCGATGCGTGGCATCGGGTCTGTTTGGGAGATGATGGTTTCGTAGTCGAATGCACCATCAAGTAGTGCATTCCCTGAGCTATCAGGAATTTGAATAAGTGTTTTTAGTTTGGGCAGTTTGGCCCTGATCTCGGAGATACGATCGGCAAAAACAGCCTGGTAGAAAATGACTTCAGAATCAGAATTTTCGAGAAGATAAACCAGTTCGTCGGCCAGATAGCGGTAGTTTACGTTGATAGGGCCGGCGCTAATTTTGAAGATACTGAATTCAGCTTCGATGTGTTCGTTGCTGTTGTAGGCATAGATAGCCGCTTTGCTATCTACTCCATGCCCTTGCGTGGTAAGAAACCCGGCTAGCCGTGCTGCACGGTTTTCAAAATCACTCCAAGTTACCTTTTTGTCTCCGTGAACGAGAGCGATTCGGTCGCCAACGGTATCCGATACCTGTTCCCATAGTGTTGCGAAATGCATATCCATATCTTCCGTACCCCAAAATCAAAGTGTAATTATTTTTATGTGTCTTTTCTTAGTGGTCTGGCTTCAGCGAATCCACTGGTTTGGTGATTCGCCGAAAAATAGCTGCCTCGATTGTACTGAAGGCAGGTGAGAATTAGCAAGCGGGCTGTAGCTAGAAATGCTGACTAGAAGTGCTAATGAAGTGGCCTGAATTTCCTGGAGTCAAAAAAAGGGGCCTTTGCGGCCCCTTTTTCAACAGTTTACATATTACATATTCGGGTAGTTGGGGCCACCGCCGCCTTCTGGAACTACCCACGTAATGTTTTGCGATGGGTCTTTAATATCGCAAGTTTTACAGTGAACACAGTTTTGCGCGTTGATCTGGAATTTCTTGCTGCCGTCCGCTTCTTCAATGATTTCGTAAACGCCTGCTGGGCAGAAGCGCTGTGCAGGCTCGTCGAATTTAGGCAGGTTGACGCCCAGTGGTATTTCGCCATCAGCTAAAGTCAGGTGACATGGCTGATCTTCTTCATGGGAGGTATTGGACATAAATACCGAAGAAAGCTTATCAAAGCTGATTACGCCGTCGGGTTTGGGATATTCGATTTTCTTGCACTCCGACGCGAGTTTTAGCGAGCCAGAATCACTACCTTTGTTTGCCCAGGTAAAGGGCATTTTTCCACCAAAGATGTTTTGATCGACGAATACAAATGCAGCGCCAAGGAACGTACCAAATTTATGCAGGGCGGGGCCGTAGTTGCGCGATGTGTATAGCTCATCGTGCAACCAGGAGGCCTCGAACTTATCCTGCAGTGCAGTCAGGTCTTTACCACCTTCAGTACCAGCAAGTAACGCTTCAACGATAGTTTCCGCAGCCAGCATGCCGGATTTCATCGCGGTATGTGAGCCTTTGATTTTAGCGGTATTCAATGTGCCCGCTTCACAACCGGCCAACAGGCCACCAGGGAAAGACATTTTAGGTAGTGCTTGATAGCCACCTTTGTTCATGGCCCGTGCACCGTAAGTCAGACGCTCACCGCCTTCCAGATACGCTTTGATTTTCGGATGTTGCTTCCAGCGCTGGAATTCATCAAACGGACTCAGGTGTGGATTGCTGTAGTTCAGCGCAACAATATAACCCAGGAACAGTTCACCATTTTCAGCGTGGTAGAGGAATCCGCCGCCTTCGGTGCGGTTGTCCATTGGCCAACCAAGGGTGTGAACAACCAGGCCCTCTTCATGTTTCGCTGGATCAATTTTCCAGATTTCTTTAATACCAATACCGTGGTGAGCGTCGTCCGCATCTTTAGTTAGATCGAATTTTTCGAGCAATTGTTTTCCGAGATGTCCACGGCAACCTTCTGAAAATACAGTGTATTTTGCGTGAAGTTCGTAGCCTGCGACGTAAGAGCCTTTGTGCTCGCCGGTTTTGGATACGCCCATATCACCGGTGGCAATACCTTTAACGCTGCCATCTTCGTGGTAAAGGATTTCGGATGCGGCAAAACCTGGGAAGATTTCAACTTCCAGTGCTTCGGCTTGCTCACCCAACCAGCGGCACACGTTACCAAGGCTGACGATGTAGTTGTCATCGTTGTGCATCGGCTTTGGGATAAAGAGGTTAGGGATTTTTACAGCGGATTCGGCACCCAGCATGTAGTGGAAAACATCACGCTTCACCGGAGTGTTGACTGGGGCACCCATCTCTTTCCAGTCTGGGAACAATTCATCCAGAGCGTGGGTTTCGAAAACCGCTCCAGACAGAATGTGTGCGCCAATCTCTGATCCCTTCTCAACCAGGCATACAGTGATCTCTTCGCCTGCTTCTTTTGCAAGCTGGCGGATTTTGCAGGCTGTTGAAAGTCCTGCAGGACCTCCACCAACAACGACTACGTCAAACTCCATCGATTCGCGTTCTTCCACGATCGCTCTCCTCTTATCTTTAATTAGTAATGCTGGATATTTTTTAGTTGTTTTTTCTTTATCGTAAAACAAAACCACCGACTTTATTCTCGGTGTAATTGAAAGTGCTTCATATTAATGGGGAATTCGGTCGGCATTATATGAAAACCCCGGCTTTATGGCCAATTGGATTGCAGGCCCTATGATTTAGGTCGACCCAACTAATATTTGTCCCCCTGTGTTGCAATTACACGCGCCCTGGTGCGCTTTGTGGTATTGACCTGAATACCCTTTAGGGTCAAAATGTCGCGGCTAATTGTGGGTCTCTGGTTGGTAGGGCGGTGTAGCCGTTTTCCTGATTCAACTGTTGAGGCCTTTTTTTGAACAATATTGATATGAAGAGGACTCTATGAAGGTTCTTGTTCCCGTAAAAAGAGTAGTAGATGCAAACGTACAAGTACGTGTTGCTTCTGATAACTCCGGTGTGGATTTGAATAACGTTAAAATGGCGATCAACCCATTTTGTGAAATTGCCGTTGAAGAAGCTATTCGACTAAGAGAAAAAGACGTTGCTAGTGAAGTGATTGTCGTGAGTGTTGGTACAAAAGCGTGCCAGGAACAGCTTCGAACAGCTCTGGCACTGGGTGCTGACCGGGCTATTCTGGTCGAGACTGATGAAGATCTTCAGCCGCTAGCCATCGCAAAACTGCTGAAAGCGGTTAGTGATAAAGAAGGCGCTGAGCTGACTATTTTTGGTAAGCAGTCTATCGATGAAGACAATGGCCAGACTGGTCAAATGTTTGCTGCGCTAGCTGGTCTTGCACAGGGCACATTTGCTTCAGAGATCACCATTGATGGTGGCAAACTGACAGTAAGCCGTGAGACGGATACTGGTGAGCAAACGCTTACTTTGAACATGCCAGCGGTGATTACCGCTGACCTTCGTTTGAATGAGCCACGTTACGCATCACTGCCAAACATCATGAAAGCTAAGAAGAAGCCTATGGATGTTGTGACACCGGCTGACCTTGGTGTTGAAGTGACTTCAAATATCAAAACTCTTAAGGTTACGCCACCTGCAGAACGTGCAGCGGGCATCATTGTAGAGTCTGTTGAAGATTTGGTTGATAAACTGAAAAACGTAGCGAAGGTGATCTAATGAGCGTATTAGTATTAGCTGAACATGATAACAGTGAGCTGAAATCGGCCACTTTAAACACCGTTACTGCGGCTACTGAAATCGGTGGCGACGTAACTATTCTGGTTGCAGGCTCTGATTGTGGCGCAGTTGCTGAGCAAGCCGCTAAAGTAGCCGGCGTTGCTAAAGTACTTGTAGCAGATAACGCTGCTTACGCGAACATGCTTGCGGAAAACACCGCGGCATTGATCGTTGAGCTAGCGGGCGATTACAGCGCGATTTTGGCTCCGGCGATGGCTAACGGAAAGGGTATCCTTCCTCGTGTAGCGGCGCTGCTTGATGTCGGTCAGATCTCTGAAATTATCGCAGTAGAAAGTGCGGACACATTTGTACGTCCTATCTATGCGGGTAATGCATTGGCGACTGTTCAATCTTCGGATTCAGTCAAAGTGATCACCGTTCGTGGTACCGGTTTTGATGGTGCGGCTGCTGAGGGTGGTTCTGCCGCTGTTGAAGCGATAAGTAACGCTACTGATGCGGGTATTTCTGCTTTCGTTAGCGAACAAGTCGCTGCATCTGATCGCCCAGACCTGACCGCTGCTAAAGTGGTTATCTCTGGTGGCCGTGGCATGCAAAATGGCGAAAACTTCAAGTTGCTTGAAGCGGTTGCCGACAAGCTTGGCGCTGCAATTGGCGCTTCACGGGCTGCGGTTGATGCTGGTTTTGTTGCCAACGATATGCAGGTTGGTCAAACCGGTAAGATCGTTGCTCCAGAGCTTTATATTGCTGTCGGTATCTCCGGTGCTATCCAGCATTTGGCGGGTATGAAGGACAGTAAAGTCATTGTTGCTATCAACAAAGATGAAGAAGCTCCAATCTTCCAGGTTGCTGACTTTGGCCTGGTAGCGGATCTGTTTGAAGCAGTTCCAGCGTTTGAAGCTCTTCTGTAGCTTTGGTTTGATCCCTGGCTTAACGTAAGATCAAGCGTTAACGCGTTGAGAAAAAACCCGACTTTATTGTCGGGTTTTTTTTGCCTGGTAAATACTAATGCGAGTAACAAATAATACGCATGTCACATTTGGCTTGTTACAATAGCAGCCCAAAAAATATTGCCTGGAGAATAGTACGTGGAAATAATCTGTCTCGACCTTGAGGGTGTGTTGGTCCCTGAAATCTGGATCAATTTTGCCGAGCGTACCGGTATTGAAGCACTAAAAGCGACCACCCGAGATATTCCTGATTACGATGAGTTGATGACGCAACGGTTATCGATTCTCAAGCAGCACGGGCTAGGATTGCCTGATATTCAAAAGGTAATCGACGGTATGGGTCCAATGGAGGGTGCGCGGGAGTTTCTGGATAGTCTGCGGGAGCAGTTCCAGGTAATCATCCTTTCGGATACCTTCTATGAGTTTGCTAACCCATTGATGCGTCAGCTGGGCTGGCCTACTTTGTTTTGCCACAAATTGGGTGTAGAGGCGGATGGGACTGTATCGGACTATTTTTTGCGGCAGGTTGATCCAAAAAGAAAATCAGTTATTGCGTTAAGAAGCCTTAATTATCGAATTATCGCAGCCGGCGATTCCTATAACGACACCACGATGCTGGCTGAGGCCGATGCTGGAATCCTGTTTAACGCGCCGCAAAATGTGATCGACGAGTTCCCGCAATTCCCTGTAACAAAAACCTACGAAGAGCTCAAAAGAGTGATCGAAGGTGCAAGTAATCGCGATATTACTTTGACGTAAGCTTACCGGGGCGAGTCACTCGGACTTACCTAAAATCAGCTCTTAAATTAGGTAGGGGAGTGATGATCAGCCAGTCGTTTGTAGAGATCTACAAGCATTGCGCAGGTTGCTCCCCAGATCACATAACCATCGTAAGTAACTGAATAATAAGACCTAACAAGATCGCCAACGGTCCTTCGATGTATCTCGTAGACCGATGAGTCGGTAAAGAAATCCAGTGGTGGCTCCAGAACTTTCGCTACCTCGTCCGGGTTTGGATGAAACTCTCGAGGGTCTTCAACGTAGCCCACAATAGGGGTAATTGAATAGCCACTTTGGGTGTAGTATTTTCCGAGTTTCCCCAGTATTTTCACGTCCGCACGATCAAGCCCCACTTCTTCGTGGGTTTCTCGAAGCGCTGTTTCAAAAAGGTCAGCATCGGTATCATCGACTCGACCGCCGGGGAAACAGATCTGACCTGCGTGGCTGCGTAAGTGAGCGCTGCGCCAGGTCACCATTACTCTCAGTTCACCGTCCTTTTCATAGAGTGGTATCAACACAGCCGACTCTTTTTTGCCTTCGGTTGAGATCACGCCCGCTGTGACGTCATCCGGATTAAGCATCGGTTCCGGTTCTTTTTCTGCGTGTAATTCAAAGTATTCAAGTACGGATTCAAGAGTAGGGCGAATGCGTGGCAGGTCGATCTCAATGTTCATCGGTTAGTGATTTTCCGGTTTAAGACAGTGGCAAACAGTTAATCAAGCGATCTATCTTATCAAAGCACTCCTGATATTCCATCTCGACCTCTGAATCAGCAACAATTCCACCACCACCCCAGCAGTAGATTTTGTTGTTATCGCAGACTAGTGTGCGGATCGCGATATTCATATTGATATCGCCATTGGCGCCAATGTAGCCAATTGATCCGCAGTAGAGTGAACGATTATGGGGTTCGAGCTCTGCAATAATTTCCATCGCTCGGCGTTTGGGTGCGCCGGTGATAGAACCGCCGGGGAAGCATCCCGTTAACAGGTCAATCGAATTTGTGTCATCCCTGAGGGTACCGGTAATAGAGCTAACCAGGTGATGTACATTGGAGAAGGAACGCAGCTTGAATAGCTCAGCGACCTCAATGCTCCCGGGTACGCAGCTTTTCCCAAGATCGTTTCGCAGTAGATCAACGATCATCAGGTTTTCAGCGCGATCCTTTGCGCTAGTTTCCAGGGCTTGTGCGAGAATAAGATCATCTTTTTTGCTGTCTCCCCGCGGACGAGTGCCTTTGATCGGGTGGGTTGCCACCTGTTTACGGTTCAGCGAGATAAATTGTTCCGGCGACAGGGATAGCAGCGCACCCTGGTCGAATTCCATATAGGCGGAATATGGC
Organism: Pseudomonadales bacterium; assembly: GCA_019090315.1. Classification (GTDB taxonomy): domain Bacteria; phylum Pseudomonadota; class Gammaproteobacteria; order Pseudomonadales; family JAHRWD01; genus JAHRWD01. The sequence continues at coordinate 30,046 of JAHRWD010000043.1, read as the reverse complement.
GATGGCGTAGCCTCGCGCAGGCGCTGATAGGCATCCCAGGTATCACCGCTGTAGCTGCTGGAAAATTGCTGCGACAAATTGACCTGATAGCAATCCCCTGCATGGATGTAGTCGATCACCTTCTCAAATGTAGCGCTGTACTGTGAAAAGGTGGTGTTCGATATAAAAGGGGTTTTCAGTTTGAATGGAATATTCGCTGGTTTGGTCGCGTCGGAATTGACGAGGATGTTTTTAATCGAGCTGAGTTTTTTCTTGTCAAAGCCAGGTAGGGCAACCAGAAAACAACGTTTTTCAAGGTGGTCGTTGACTACCGCCCACTCATACCAGCCGAGCTTAATATCAGGCAAGTTTACTTTGCGGTCGGCGGTTAGTTGAACTCCCTCCAGTTCCATGCCGGACTCATACCCCAGGTAACCAATAAATCCACCCATAAAGGGTAAACCCTGGGGTGGGTCACCTAGTGATCTGCTTTGAGCCAGTTTGCGACGGATTTTTTCGAACGGCGAGGGCTGCTTTGTTGTGCCCGTTGCATTCGTTTGGGTTGGGGATATATACGTATGATTGATTGTAAACGCAGGTTCCGCGCTGACAATGTCATACCGCCCGCCCTCAATTTGGTTTGAGCAACTATCAATGAATACCGCTCTGCCTAATTTTCGTACTCTGTACAGATATACCGTTGAGTCGGTTTGATAGGGGATTGCTTCAACTGTGGGTTCGATTAAAGGTGTGTGCATCGAGCTAAAATAACGTTCCAAATCAATCAAATAGAGCAATTAAAGGTTTTTTTTGTAAAGAGCTTGAGCCGCGTATGAATTTGACACGCCCCGCACTAAATATTAGACTCAGCGGCGTTTTTCAAAGTCTGGATCCAGTCGTTTTGAACTATTCAAAAACTGGTGCCCAGGCCTGGTTTGTACATAGTTCAAATCGTGTATCAGGCCCAATTCAAACCTGTATAACCTACGGTTATACTTCATCAGCCAGCCTCTTATCGCACTGCTTGTTTCAAGGTGGCGCGTAGGAATTGTAAGGGTAAAGCATCATGAGTTCACAGCCAACAGCCGGCGCACGTTTTCGTCAGGCATTAATCGATAATAATCCGCTTCAGGTGGTCGGAACCATCAACGCCTACACTGCTTTGATGGCTGAGCGGGTAGGGCACCAGGCGATCTATTTATCAGGTGCCGGGGTTGCCAATGCATCCTATGGTCTGCCCGATTTAGGCATGACATCACTCAACGATGTGCTGGAAGATGTTCGACGTATCACAGGTGCTACATCGGTGCCTCTTTTGGTTGATATCGACACCGGATGGGGCGGTGCTTTTAATATTGCCCGGTCTGTTAGAGATATGACCAAGGCTGGTGCGGCTGCGGTACACATCGAAGATCAGGTTGCCGCCAAGCGTTGTGGCCACCGTCCGAACAAAGCGATAGTAAGCCAACAAGAGATGGTTGATCGCGTAAAAGCGGCGGTTGATGCACGTACCGACGATAGCTTCGTGATTATGGCCCGTACCGACGCGCTAGCCGTTGAAGGAATGAATTCTGCAATTGATCGAGCAGCAGCCTGCGTAGAAGCGGGTGCCGATGCGATCTTCCCAGAGGCATTGACGGAGCTGGAGCAATACCGAACCATAACTAAAACGATTAAGGTTCCAGTCCTGGCCAACATTACTGAATTTGGCCAGACACCACTTTTCAATAAAGTTGAGTTGGCGGAACACGGTGTCGGAATGGTGTTGTACCCATTAAGCGCAGCGCGGGCCATGAACAAAGCAGCGCTGAATGTGTATCAAACGCTGCTGGATACTGGCTGTCAGGAAACAGTGGTCGATACCATGCAAACTCGAAACGAGTTATACGACTTTTTGAACTACCACGATTACGAAGATAAACTGGATGCATTGTTTGCTCAGGAGCAAGAAAAATGACTAAAAAAGCACTTGGTGGAGCGGGCCTACGTGGCCAGGTCGCGGGTAAAACTGCACTCTCTACGGTTGGTACAGCGGGTTCAGGCCTGACCTATTGCGGTTATGACGTTAAAGACCTCGCGGACAACACTACTTTTGAAGAGACTGCCTATCTGATTTTTAACGGTGAATTGCCAAATCAGTCTCAGCTAGACGGCTACAAGAAGAAACTTAAAGGTCTTCGTGGTTTGCCCGATGCCCTCAAAGAAGTACTGGAACGAATCCCAGCCGATGCGCACCCGATGGACGTAATGCGTACCGGTTGCTCAATGCTGGGTAACCTTGAAACCGAAGCTGATTTTGATCAACAACAGGATTCAGCTGACCGATTGCTAGCCCTGTTCCCATCAATCATCGCCTACTGGTATAAGTTCTCCCACGACGGCGTACGTATTGAAACGGAAACTGACGACGATCAAATCGCCGCGCATTTTTTGCATATGTTACACGGTGAAAAGCCCAGCGAGTTACATGCCCGTGTGCTCGATGTATCGCTGATTCTTTATGCTGAGCATGAATTCAACGCATCTACATTTACCGCTCGTGTTTGTGCGTCAACCCTGTCCGATATGCATTCCTGCATTACTGGCGCGGTTGGTACATTACGCGGCCCACTGCACGGTGGAGCTAATGAAGCGGCGATGGATATGATCGAAGGTTTCACAGACCCCGATCACGCTGAACAAGAAATTATGGGCATGTTGGCTCGTAAAGATAAGATCATGGGTTTTGGCCACGCGATCTATAGTGAGTCCGATCCACGTAACGTGATCATCAAAGAGTGGAGTGAAAAACTCGCCGAGACCGTTGGTGACACTGTGTTATATCCGGTTTCTGTACGCTGCGAAGAAGTAATGTGGCGTGAAAAGAAACTGTTCTGTAACGCAGATTTCTTCCACGCATCGACATACCACTTCATGGGTATTCCAACCAAATTGTTCACACCATTATTTGTGTGTTCACGCCTTGTTGGCTGGGCTGCACATGTAATGGAACAACGTGCCGACAACCGTATTATTCGCCCAAGCGCTGAATATGTGGGTGTTGAATTGCGTAAAGTGAGCGCAATTAGCGACCGCTAGCCTGTCTTAAAGTTCCAGCTTCTCTATTCAAAGGGAAGCTGGAACCACCTCTTTCGTATGCGTTCAAACCATTTCACTAGCCTGCCGTTGCCAAATTGTGCGCTAGCAATATCTACATTCCGACAATGACACTCCTTGAGTAAACGAATATGCATGATGTGGTTTTTTCATTAGACACATCTGGCCTGTTTTGCCCAGAGCCAGTCATGTTGTTGCACAGTAAAATCGATGAGCTTGGTTGTGGAGAGATCCTTGAGGTTATTGCCACTGATCCATCCACGCAACGAGATATTCCCAAATTCTGTGCCTTTTTAGATCATCAATTGATAGAGCAGCGGGTAGAGGGAAAGTGTTTTTTCTATCTGATTCAAAAAGGTAAATAAAAGCTACTTTATTGAAAGCTGTAGGGTCACAAACCTTTAATCGAAATGTTAGATGATAATGTTAGCAAGCTTATTTCGCTAAACTACAATTAGTGCTGCGATCTCTTATTAAAAACAGGGTAAACCAATAATGAATGTAGTAATGATTGGAACGGGTTACGTCGGACTGGTTTCCGGAACCTGTTTTTCCGAGTTTGGTGCCAATGTAACCTGTATTGATATCGATCAAAGCAAAATAGACAAGCTGAATGCGGGTGAAATCCCTATCTACGAACCGGGTCTTGAGGCACTGGTTGAAAAGAACGCGGCTTCAGGGCGTTTGAAATTTACCTCCGAATTTCCAAAGGCGGTTGGTGAAGCAGACCTGGTATTCATAGCGGTTGGCACGCCATCCAGACGAGGTGACGGCTTTGCTGATCTGAGTTACGTATATGCAGCGGCTAAAGAGATCGCCAAACACCTTCAGGGTTACACCGTTATTGTCGACAAATCGACCGTACCTGTTGGTACCGCTCGCAACGTGAAGCGAATCATCGAGGAGGAAAATCCTGATGCTGATTTCGATGTTGCGTCCAATCCGGAGTTTTTGCGAGAGGGCGCAGCAATCGCTGATTTTACCCGGCCCGATCGTGTAGTGATTGGCGTAGAAACTGAGCGCGCAGAAAAACTTCTACGGGAGCTTTATCGACCACTTAACCTGATCGAAACGCCTATTTTAGCTACAGATCTGGAAAGTGCTGAACTGATAAAATATGCCGCCAATGCATTTCTGGCGACTAAAATCAGCTTTATCAATGAAATGTCAGGATTGTGTGAGGCAGTGGGCGCTGATGTTCAGGCAGTTGCCAAAGGCATGGGAATGGATGGCCGGATCGGCCGCAAGTTTTTACATGCGGGCCCTGGTTATGGCGGATCTTGTTTCCCCAAAGATACCCAGGCGCTGGTACGAATCGGTCAGGAGCATGAATCCCCATGCCGAATTGTTGAAGCGGTTATTGAAGTTAATGCTGGCCAAAAAGCACGAATGATCAAGAAAATCCGGAACGCGTTGGGTAACGATGTAGCCGGAAAGAAAATCAGCGTGCTGGGGTTAACTTTTAAGCCTGAAACAGACGATATGCGGGATGCACCTTCGTTGTCGATTTTGCCAGCGCTAATCGAAAAAGGCGCAATTATTCACGCCCATGACCCTCAGGGAATGGAGGAGGCTAAACTTCATCTGCCCCAGGAAATTCAGTATTTTGACGATGCCTATCAGGCGATGAAAGATACCGATGCGCTGGTGATACTAACGGAATGGAATGCCTATCGCGGCCTTGATTTAAAGCAGGTCAAACAGACGATGAAGGGCGATCAATTTATTGACCTTCGTAATATCTATGACCGTGATCAAATTGAATCTACAGGATTTGTATACACCGCTATCGGTCGGTAACGGGATAGCTGGTTAATACAGCTCGCAATTTATCTGGTTTTTGAGGAAGCAGAAACAATGAGAAAAGGTATTATCCTGGCCGGTGGATCCGGAACCCGGCTTTATCCCATTACCCAAACGGTATCGAAACAGCTGCTACCAATCTACGATAAGCCAATGATCTACTACCCTCTTAGTATTTTAATGCTAGCGGGTATTCGGGATGTCCTGATTATATCTACTCCTGAAGACACCCCCCGGTTTGAACAGCTGCTGAAGGATGGCAGTCAATGGGGTATGAATATTGAATACGCAGTTCAGCCATCTCCCGATGGTCTGGCCCAGGCGTTTATTATTGGTGAATCATTTATTGGCAACGACCCCTCCACCCTGATTTTAGGGGATAACCTGTTTTTTGGTCATGAACTTGCTGGCGATCTTCAACGTGCATCAGAGCAAGAACAGGGCGCAACGGTATTTGCCTATCAGGTAAATGATCCCGAGCGATACGGCGTGGTCGAATTTGATAAAAACGGTAACGCTATAAGCCTTGAGGAAAAACCAGAGCAGCCGAAATCCAACTTTGCGGTAACCGGCCTCTATTTTTATGACAATCAGGTCGTGGATATCGCCAAATCCGTAAAACCCTCGGATCGTGGTGAGCTGGAAATTACCGAGGTCAATAATCAGTATTTAAAGATGAATCAGTTAGCGGTTCAAACGATGGGTCGCGGCATGGCCTGGCTTGATACCGGCACCCATGATTCACTTCTCGAGGCTGGGCAATTTATCCAGACCATTGAAAAGAGACAGGGGCTAAAAATAGCCTGCCTGGAAGAGATCGCTTTCCGTATGAATTATATAGTGGCAACGGATCTGGAAAAACTAGCGGAACCTCTGAAGAAAAATGGTTACGGACAATATTTGCTAAACATATTACGTAACGAAGGCTGAGTTAATTTATGACAGTAGTTGAGACTGCCAAAACCGCAATAATTGGTGGCTCCAGCTTTGTGAGTCTGGCATCGCTGACCAATATCCAGAATGTATCGCTGGACACCGAATACGGTGTACCTTCCTCAGATATTAAAATAGGCGAGTTTAGCGGGCAATCCGTGGCGTTTTTAGCACGTCATGGTTCGGCATCCCAAATCCCCCCACACCTGATTAACTACCGCGCTAACATCCGGGCATTAAAGAATCTGGGAGTTGAGCAAATTCTGGCGGTTAATACGGTAGGCGGAATTCATACTGATATGCCCGCCGGTTCGATCGTGATTCCGGATCAGCTGATTGACTATAGCTGGGGCAGGGAATCCAGCTATTCCACGGTGGAACAGGTGATCTTTATTGAATTTGAAAATCCTTTTGATCCCGCTTTGAGGCAGAAAATTATCACCGCTGCTGTACAACTCGGGCAGCCTGTTGTTGATTTTGGTGTATATGGATGTACCCAGGGGCCAAGACTAGAAACCGCCGCAGAGATCAACAGACTGGAGCGTGACGGTTGTGACATGGTTGGCATGACCGCAATGCCAGAGGCCGCATTGGCGCGTGAGCTTGGTATCGCTTACGCCTCGATCTGTTTAGTGGTCAATCCGGCAGCGGGACGAAGTGATCAACCGATATGTATGGATGCGGTAGAAAAAATTGCTTCAGTTGGGATGACAAAAGTGACCAAACTGTTAGCGCAAACCCTGGCTTAATGCACGACTCTTAGCTCCCTTCGCCAACCCGTAATGCCTTCAGGCTGCTATTGGCTATTTTGAGTGATGTTTTTCGGCTTCAGCCAGATAGCGGTATCCTTATCGATTGTCTCAATTTCTTCTGGTTCATAAGGGATAACTTCAACCAGCACGCCTAATAATGGGTGATCCAGGTGGTGAAGCTCCTTGCTTTTCATTCGGCGTTTTTGCTGCATGACGAAGGTGACAACTCTTCTTGGCTGGCGAATATAAAACGGTATGGCAGCCAGCTCCTCGTCAATTTCTTCAGGAAATTCAGATGGTGTTGTCGGGAATCCAAAATCAAATAATTGCGCCGTCAGGTGTTCAGGTTCAGGAGTGGGTTGGGGCAGTACTTTGGCTTGCAAACCGAATTCCTGGTTTGCCATCTCATAATCATGCAACCACAGATTGACCTCCAGGTGCAGGTAGCGCTTCTGGCTAAAGCGTATCCAGCCTTCCAGTTGTGGCTGTCCATCGAAGGTTTTTCCGCCAGATATCGCGATTGCTTTTCCGGTAACGCCACTGCCTAACGCTTGATACCACTGCCTGTAAAAAAGTGTACGAAAGCCCGCTGAAAGTCGGATGTTACGGTTTTCCTGTTCAAGACCGGATTCCCGGTTAACAAAAGTCCGGTAGTCCATTTGGTGGTCGGAAAACGGATTGGCGGTAGGGTTCGATGCATCTTTTAAATAGACCGTATGTTTTGGGTAGCTTAACTCCGTCTCCCTCGGCCATTGCTCAACTCCGTTACCCCGGGTTTTTGCTTTCAGGTGTTGGAAAACTAATAAATTGACTTGATACCATTGCTCTTTGGGGCTGGCCGAACCGCCATTTTTCGTTTGTGCGTTAGCCACCAGTGGCATCAATAGCAGAGTAGTGCAGGATATGAGCGCAATAAGGCTACTGCTTAAGTGCTTCAGATAAGTGTTTTTTAGAATCATAGTATGGAAATTATAACCCGAGACCTTTGCACGAGAGCCATTTTGCTCCCATGCTGCGTTAAAAACATGCTCAATCGGTCATTTACACTTGTAAACTCCCTCTCTGCGCGTGTTTTTGCCTTGCCTAAAAGCAAAATGATCTCTCGTGCAAAGGCCTCAACCTGTTAGTAGCTGCTGTTTTTACGGTTTTCCGCTGATTAGTTCAAGTACCTGACCCACCTGGCCAATGCGTTGCTCCGCACCCTCCATCTCAAAATGAAACGTCAGTTTCTCTGAACCGGCGAGGGTAAACTCATCGGGTCTTTGCTGGATGAGGTTGATGATCAACATCGGATCGATATTAGCCTCTTTTTTAAATTCGATCCGCCCTTTTTGAGCATTGGCTTCCAGCTTCTTGATACCAAGCTTATGCCCTCGTAATTTCAGTTCACTGACCGCAAATAGATTCTTGATGGGTGGTGGAAGCAAGCCGAAACGGTCAATCATCTCGACCTGAAGTTGCTCAAGCGCAGCGCTGGAGTCAGCGTTGGCGATCCGTTTGTACAATACCAGGCGGCCTTGTACATCTCCCAGGTAGTCATCAGGAATCAGTGCTGGAATATGTAGATTGACCTCGGTGTTATCAGCCTGGGTATTTTCAATATCGGGTATTTTCCCCTGCTTCATCGCTTCAACAGCGTTTTCGAGCATCTCCATATAGAGTGAAAATCCGATGCTGTGAATCTGCCCGCTTTGGTCATCACCCAGCAGTGCGCCCGCGCCACGGATCTCCATATCGTGGGAAGCCAGGGTAAAGCCGGCTCCCAGTTCCTGGGTTGCTTCGATAGCTTCAAGCCGTTTTGTCGCATCCGGCGTCATCAATTTTGCGGGTGGTGTAATCAAATAGGCATAGGCCTGGTGATGGGAGCGTCCAACCCGGCCGCGAATCTGGTGGAGCTGAGCCAGCCCTAGCTTGTCCGCGCGCTCCATAATAATGGTATTGGCGTTGGGTACATCAATACCGGTTTCGATAATAGTTGTGCAGACCAGTACGTCATATTGTTTGTGGTAAAAATCTGACATCACCTGTTCGAGCGCTCGCTCGCGCAACTGGCCGTGCCCAACACCGACCCGCACATTGGGCAACATTTCACGCAGCTGTTCGGCGGTTTTTTCAATCGTTTTGACTTCATTGTGCAGGTAGTAAACCTGACCACCACGCAATACCTCACGCATAATCGCCTCTTCTATCACTGATTTTTGCATTTCAGTCACGAAGGTTTTGATCGAGAGACGTTTGGCGGGAGGTGAGGCAATAATCGAAAGATCCCGAATGCCGGCCATCGCCATATTCAGGGTTCTTGGAATCGGGGTTGCGGTAAGCGTAAGAATATCCACTTCGGCCCGAATCGATTTCAGATACTCTTTCTGGCGCACACCAAACCGGTGCTCCTCATCAATCACCACCAGCCCCAGGTTTTTGTATTTCAGTTCCTTGCCGATGATTTTATGGGTGCCGATCAGAATATCGACCTGACCGTTTTCCAGCTCTTTCATTACCGCAGTTTGTTCTTTGGCGGATTTAAACCGTGACAGCACCTCGATTTTGATCGGGTAATCGGCAAATCGATCATTAAAGGTTTCATAATGCTGCTGTGCGAGCAGGGTGGTGGGAACCAGTATCGCGACCTGACGGCCATCGTTTACCGCCAGAAATGCAGCACGCATGGCGACTTCGGTTTTACCAAAGCCGACATCACCACAAACCAGTCGATCCATGCACTGTTCTGCGGTCATGTCCTTAAGCACCGCATCAATTGCAAGCTGTTGATCCGGTGTTTCTTCAAACGGAAATTCGGCACAGAATTGACGATAGGATTCTTCATCCACTTCAACAGAAAAGCCCGTTTTGGCCTCCCGGCGCGCATAGATCTCCAGCAATTCTGCGGCGGTATCACGAATCTTTTCTGCTGCTTTACGCCGCGCTTTTTGCCACTGGTCACTTCCCAAACGGTTAAGCGGAGCCGTATCCGGGTCTACACCTTCGTAACGGCTGATCAAATCCAGGGAGGCTACTGGCACATATAATTTGGCGGATTCGGCGTATTTGAGCACCAAAAATTCCGCATCTTCGCCATCAATCTCCAGGGTTTGTAATCCCTGGTATCGGCCCACGCCATGTTCGATATGTACTACGGCGCTACCAAGGGTGAGCTCGGTCAGGCTTTTGATTAGCAGGTCTGCCTGGTTTTCCCCGGCTTCCCGACGGCGCGGTTGCATCACCTTGCGGTTGTACAGATCGAGCTCGGTAATGACTCCTATCTTTTCCTGTTGAAGATAAAAACCATTCTGTGGCGCAGCGATGCTGATACTTATCTCGTGATCCGAATCGACAAACTCTTGCCAGCCCTGAACCTCTACAGGATTAATTTGGATCGTTTTGAGTTGTTCCAGCAGAATTTCCCGACGACCACGGGATTCCGCTTCTATCAATATCCGTTGATTGGGCTCGCCAAGAAATTTTTCGAGTTTGGCAAGGGGCTGGGCGGAACGATCATCGATAGCGATATCCGGTAATTTTTTGCTGGAAAAATCGCAGCGATGTTTTTCCGGTAGTTCAGCTTCATTGCCGTGCAGCGTGCAGCTGGGCTGTTGATTGATCAGGCCAAATAGCTGATCGGGGTAGATAAACAGCTCTTCGGGTTGAACGATTGGCCGATGAAGATCATGTCCTAACTGGTTGTATCGAAGTTTTACCTCTTCAAAAAATGTCTCGGCAGCTTCTGCGAAGCCAGCGGTTTTCACCACCTGGGTATTGTCGGGAAGGTAATCAAATAGCGTGTCGCAACTTGAATAAAACATCGGCAGGTAGTATTCAATACCGGCGGGGAATATCCCGATACTGATATCGCGATACAGACTGCAATCAGAAGGGTTGCCGGGGAACAGGTCGTGCCAACGGTTGCGGAAATTGGTGATCGATACCGGATCAATCGGTACTTCACGTGCGGGCAGTAGCGAGATCTGTTTTATTTTCTCGACCGAGAGCTGTGTTTCTGAATCAAAGGTCCGGATCGTATCGATCTCATCGCCAAGCAGTTCTATCCGATAGGGAAGCTCAACACCCATTGGAAAGATATCAAAAATACCTCCCCTGAGGGCAAACTCGCCATGCTCGCGTACGGTATTAACTGCACGATATCCTGCACTTTCGAGCTCACTTCTAAATTGATCGAGAGCCAGTGTGTCACTAATGTTTAGCATCAAGCTGCGTTTGAGTAGCTCCTGCCTGGGCATCAGGCGATGCATCAGTGTGCCGATAGGCACCAGTAAAATACCGCGGCTAAAGCTACCAAGCCGGTGCAGGGTTTTAAGGCGATCAGAAATAATATCCTGGTGCGGTGAAAACAGATCGTAGGGCAGGGTTTCCCAGTCCGGCAGGTAGAATATGGGAAGCTCTTTTCCCTGGGCAAAAAACTGTAGTTCAGCCTCAAGCTGTTGTGCCATCAGGCTACCGGTGGTGATCACCAACAATGGTTGGTCAGACTGGCAAGCCGTTTGTACCAGCGCAAGACTACGGCTCGCGCCCGTCAGTCCACACCAGTTTTGATGTTTATCCGGCTGGATTTGAGGTGGATTAAAAGGGGATAATGGCTGGCTCTGCATTGTTAGTATCTGACTGAGACTTTGCATGGATTAGGGGCCGCATTCTACCCCTACCAGCGATGGGTTCAATCACAACTTTAACGAATAGAATTATATGATAGCTAAAACCATTTTTTTGCCTGTTGTCATCTGTATTACGTTGTTGGCGTCCGGCCTGGATAGCGTTAGTGCCAACCCGGCATCAGACGCAGATATTCCCAATCATGCGGTTATTTTGCAATATCACCATGTCAGCGACAAAGGCCCCGCATCCACCACCATCTCGATTCAGCGTTTTGGTGAACATATGGAATACCTGGCCAACAATGGCTTTCAGGTTAAATCGCTCGCTGAGGTAGTATCGGCTCTACAGAACAGAGCGCTGCTTCCGGATAAAACGGTGGTGATCACGTTTGACGATGCTTTTCAGTCGATTTATCAAAATGCCTACCCGGTGCTCAAACAAAAATCCTGGCCCTTTACGATTTTTGTAAATACTACAGAAAAAAATAAAAGTTCAGCGTTGTATCTGAACTGGGATCAGCTGCGGGAGATGGCTGAAAACGGCGCGATGATTGCTAACCATAGTCTTGATCATCCACACCTTTTAGAGCGATTGACGATAGATGGGGTAGAAGAAAGCAGGGCGCAATGGTTGGCAAGAGTTGAACAACAAATAACAGGCATGCAAGCCGAGATCGTCAGGCAAACGGGTCGAGACGACAGATACTTTGCGTACCCCTACGGTGAAGCGGATCTTGAAGTACGTAAGCTGGTTAAAAAACTTGGGTTTGTGGCGCTAGGGCAGCACTCGGGGCCGATCGGCGAGCTGTCGGATTTTTCTTTTTTGCCGCGTTTCCCGATGTCCGGTGTGTATAGCGGATTAAAGCCGATGAAAACCAAACTCCATACTTTGCCATTTCCGATAGAAGAGCAGGCGCTTCATCAACCGGTTATTCCTTTTAAAATGGAGATGCCTGAGTTGAGGCTTGTTTTGAACGAAGGTAACTATCGCCTAGGTCAGTTGACCTGCTATGCGAGCGAACTGGGTCGAATCCCAGCAGTTATTGAGAGCGGAACGGCGGAAAATAGAGAGCCAGTAAAAGAGACTCAAGTGACGGTTATGGTTCAATCGGAAAAACCGATTATTACTGGCCGGTCACGCTACAACTGCACCGCGCCGCACCGTACGCTGCCACGTTATTACTGGTTTTCAGCTCCCTGGTACCGCATGCGGACTGTCGATCAGTCGGTCGTAGTGGATAGCTCTATTCCAAAACCAGAGTGACGGATTAAAGTTGTTGAGCTGTGATTCCCTCAAGCTTGTTGTAGCGGATCATTGCTCGTAGTTCCTTGATATACGCCTCTCCACGGGTTGAGTATTTATCCAGCCCCGCTGCGAGCTTAGCACCGGTAACTGGCTCATTGTTTGCGCGCAAATCTGCTCGTATCTGTCGCAAATTTTTATAAGCTGGATGACGGTTGATATTGAGAAAATAGGCGTTCACAGAGTCCTGGGTTGAATGATATTTGGTGACCTCATATTTGGCGTTTTCAGGTCGACCATTTGGCACAATTCCACAACCGGGTTTAAAACACCAGACGCCAAAATAGTTATTACCTTCAGTCGCAAACCTTGATCGCCCCCAGGCACTTTCATTCGCACTTTGCGCAAGTACCAATGATGCGGGTATCTGATCAACTTTAACCAATAGCTCTTTTAGCATTGATGGAATGGTATCGACGGAAATATCGTTAGAAACACGGTATTTTCTGGCTAATCTGCTTAACAGATCGTTATCCGCTACGGATAGATCATCCCCTGATTGATAGGTGCTCTGTATTTGATTTAGATCTTTTCGTAGTCCCGCAAGTCTTTTGTTCTCTTCTTCAATAAATGGCAACAGGCTGTTGTAAAAGTTCTGCTTGTTGAGAGGGATTTTTTTTGGTGGCTTCGGTGGAATAGTAGAAGTGTTGCCCGGGCTTGTATGAACGATGGTTATGGCAGGAGTAGAAGATGCTGGCTTTGTTTGAGAAGGTTCCTGCTGGGCCTGGGGTTGTGGATGACTGGATTGGCCAGTAATGATAAAGCCGGTAACCATGCTAACGCTGATGATAGCGACGATAATAGTTTCAAATCGAGTCATAATATTCAGTGCTGTAATTAATTCGGCCGCAGATGATAGCAAATGATCCGACTAGACCCTAGTTTGACAGACTACCTCCTCCAATATCCCGAGCCATTTTCTATGCAAGACCTGTTTACCCCTCATTCCATTCTAACCCAGTGCGTTATCCGTTCGATGCCTGGTGAAACCATTGTTTCAACCCGGCTACCGCTATGCCCTGAAATTAGACTCTATCTTGTTGCGAGTAATAAACCAGAAAGCGAATCCATTCAGAGTAATATTGCCAGCTTGATGGATGCGCCACCGTACTGGGCTTTATGCTGGGCGGGCGGACAGGTTTTGGCACGGTATGTACTCGACAATCCCAAACAATTAAAAGGCAAAACAGTACTGGATATGGGCGCAGGTTCCGGAGTCGCTGCAATCGCCGCAGCAATGGCTGGTGCTAAAAAAGTATATGCCTGTGATTGTGATACCGATGCAATATTGGCGATTCAAGAAAATGCCGGTTTGAATCATGTTGAAATCGAAGCTGTTCAAACCATGGATCAGATATCGGAAAAAATAGACCTGATCATCGCGGCGGATCTGCTCTACGATGGCAGCAATATTCCATTGTTGGAGCAATTTCTAAAAAGCTCTGATCAGGTGCTAATAGCGGATTCGAGAATGGATGATCTCGGTTTTCCAGATCAAAAATTACTGCTGAAACAGCGGGCATCTACCTGTCCTGATTTAGACAATACCGGAGAGTACAGTCAGGTCTCAGTTTGGGGGTTAAATGGGAGCGTGACTGAAGTTGGCAGTAACACAGGCTGACCAGCTGTTTAAGAGCCCTGTATAAGTTCTTGATTCGCTAGTTCCAGCTGATGCTGGCTATAAACCTTGATTCCGTTCTTTCGTAGCAAAGCAGTAGTAACGCCGACGCCGAGGATTTTGTTCCCCGAGAATTCACCGTCGTAAATAGTTCCAGATCCGCAGGAAGGGCTGGATTCCGTCAAAACAGCCACCTTGATATTGTGCTTCCTGCATAGCCTCAATGCAACTTCAGCACCCTTTAAAAACAATGCAGTAACCTCTTTCCCTTCTGTATTCACCACCGTAGCATTTTCCGACAATACGTCGCAGCCATCACCACCGCATATTTCAGAAGGGTTTCGAGGAATGCTCATGCCGCCACCAACTTCTGGGCACACTGGAACTACTATTCCCTGATCGATCCAGACTGAAATTTGTTTCGGTATATCCGCGCGAATCTTTCCGTCGTAGCGTACCTTTTCGCCAATTAAACATGCACTGATCAGTATTCTATTCATAGAGCTTCGTCGGCGAAATGGGTTTTTAATATTGGTTTATTGTAGTAATAAAGGGTGCTGCCGCATACCAGTTCATTCTAATCGACCTGATCAGAGGCTCATTAACTAGACTCTACCCATGACGCTATGGTTTGATTCCAACGAACTCTTCACCCACCACACAGGGGATGCATCGAAATGGACAAGATTGAAGCAACCGGCGAAAACGAAAAACAGATTAAATTCTGGAATAGTGATGCTGCGGCGAGCTGGATCGAAAAAAATGAAGAGATGGATGCGATGCTGCAATCGCTTGGTGCGGTGGCAATTGAGCGAGCCAATCTACGTGAGGGAGAGCATGTTCTCGATATAGGGTGTGGTTGCGGCGCAACTACCCTGGATATGGTGAGCACTGTGGGTTCAGACGGAATGGTTACCGGCGTTGATGTATCAGCCCCGATGCTGGAACTGGCAAACAGTAAAATCCAGAATTTACCCGGTTCCCTGGGCAAGGTACCTTCATTTGTATTGGCCGACGCAGCAACTTACCCATTCCAAAAAAACCAGTACGATCTGATTTTTTCACGTTTCGGTGTAATGTTTTTTATGAACCCGGAGGCCGCCTTTACTAATATGCGTGTGGCGCTCAAGCCTGGTGGACGTTTGGCATTTATGTGCTGGGGGCCAGTCGGTGAAAATGACTGGGTTATGAAACCGATGATGGCTGCGCGCCAACATCTCCCCGAGATGCCCGCAACCGATCCAAAAGCCCCTGGCCCATTTGCATTATCAGATACCGAATATGTTCGGGATATCCTCACTACTGCCGGTTTTACCGATATCAATTTTGAATCCAGAGCGCATGTAATGCGCGCGGGGCGGGGAGATACCGTGGAACAGGCTGCTGAATCCTCCCTGGAAAGCGGGCCGATATCTCGTATGCTGATGGATCAGCCGGATTCGATGAAGGCAAAGGTTATAGAATCAGTTGCCAGCGCATTAGCGGACTATTACAAAGAGGGTAGTTTTGAACTGAATGGAAAGTGCTGGATTGTAACGGCCAAGAATTCAGAAGTATAAAGTGACTGGGCTCTCCACCTGCCTACATAAATTATTTGAAAAGTTCCAGGATGTTACTGGGCTGTCATCTCACATGTTTGGTTAATCGTTTGATTAGTTGTGCTACTTTGACGCTATTTATTTAGTGTGTATGCAATCACATTAACCCCTTTGCATATAAGGTTATTGGCTGTTTACAGCTTTGTTATAGCACGCACAATAAAAGCTCTTTTCGTATCGAGGTGCGGTAGAACCGTGCGCCCTGTTCCGCATCGGGTAAACATTTACTTTCTCTACAGCTATTAAATCACGCTAATTCGACTATAACCCTACGCAGCGCGCAGTAGGCACAATTATTGCTTTCTTGATATGACGGCATATTTAGCCACTGAACCATTACAGCAACACAAATGTTGCGTTAGCCGATGGAGCCCATATGTTATTCGGTCGAAATAAGAAGAATGAGATCAAGATTGCGGATAAAGGAGTGGTCAAATGGACCTACTCAACCTGCGGATACTGCTCTACCGGATGTTCAATTGAAGTGGGTACAAATGCTGAAGGCAAACCAGTTTCTTCCCGTGGAGTTGGTGGGGCCGATGTAAACCGTGGCAAGCTTTGCGTAAAGGGTATTTTCGAGCACGAGCTGTTTGAATCATCAGGCCGGGGAGACAACCCGCTGATCCGTGATGATATCTCACAGGGCTATCGAGAGACCGACTGGGATTCAGCGATGGATCACATGGCATCGGAGATCACCCGCATTCAGGAAACCTACGGCCGGGATTCCTTCGCAGTGGTTTCAACCGGGCAGTTAATGACCGAGGAGTTTTATACTCTTGGCAAACTGACCCGTGGCGTAATCGGTACCAATAATTACGATGGCAACACTACGCTCTGTATGGCTTCTGCGGTATCGGGCTATAAGCGTTCTTTCGGTTCAGATGGCCCACCGGGCTGTTATGAAGATCTGGAACAGACCGATTGCCTGATCGCCTGGGGTTCGAACCTACCTGAGCAACATCCAATTATTTACTGGCGTATCAAAGAAGCGCGTGAAAAGCGTGACTTCCCGTTGATTGTTATTGACCCGCGGGTGACGATGTTTGCGCAGCAAGCTGATATGCATCTGGCGATTACACCGGGCACCGACGTAGTGCTACAGAATGCCTTGATCCACGTGATTCTTGATGAAGGTCTGGAAGATCGCGAATACATCAAAGCCAATACCGTTGGGTTTGAACAGCTTGAAATGGAAGTAGCCAAATATGATCCGGTTACTGCTTCGAAAATTTGCGGCATTGATGAAGACACCATTCGTAACGTTGCGCGCATCTACGCAAAAGCAGGTGCGGCTAGCAGCATCTGGACGATGGGTATTAACCAAAGCACCCACGGTTCCGATGGCGTGGTGGGCGTAAACAACCTGAATTTGGTCACTGGTAATATTGGTAAAGCCGGCGGCACCAGCCTTTCAATTACTGGCCAATGTAATGCGATGGGGACTCGTGAATGGTCTTCCTGCTCCGGATTGCCCGGTTACCGCGCACTGGAAAACCCAGACGACCGAGCAGAGATTGGCGAGTTCTGGAATGTAGATCCTGAGTTTTTCCCGAAGAAACGTGGCCTGGCCCAAACTGATATTTTCCCGGCGATTGAACTGGGAGAGATCAAAGGCCTTTGGTTGGTAGCAACCAACCCCATGACCTCCATGCCCAATACTGCACGTATTCGTAAAACCCTCGAAAAACTCGATTTCCTAGTGGTTCAAGATTCCTACGCGGATGTTGAAACGACTCAGTACGCGCACCTTTACCTGCCAGCAGCAACATGGGCAGAGAAAGAGGGTGTATTCACCAATACCGAACGTCGAGTGAATATTACTCGGCAGGTTACTCAGCCCCACGGAAATTCCAAATCTGATTTGGCGATTTTTAATGAGCTTTCAAAACGTTTTAAACAAGCGGAAAAAGTTAAATTTCCAGAAAAACCTGCTGAAGTATTTGAAGAGATGACACATCTTTCGAAAGGACGTTTGGTAGATATTTCTGGTATGAGCCATGATCTGATCGAAGAAAATCGCGGTATTCAATGGCCCTACAGTAAGGCCGATGCGGAAACCGGCGAGCCGATTAAAGCCGGCGGTAAGCGTTTATATACCGAGCCAGGCACTTTCCGTTACGCCGATGGTATGGCGAAACTGATCCCCCTGCCGTTTATCGACAATAACGAAGTGCCCGATGATCAATATCCGTTCTGGCTGAATACCGGCCGATTGGTAGAGCATTTTCATACCCGCACCAAAACCGGAAAATTGGGAAACAACAACAAATACAGCCCTATACCGTTTATGGAATTAAACCCGGATGCAGCTGCCGAGCTGGGTATTCGCTCACAGGAATATGTGCGGGTGGTTTCCAAGCGTGGTGATGCCATCATCATGGCCCAGCTCACTCACCGGGTGCCAAAAAATATGATTTTTGTACCTTTCCATTTTCATGATTGTGTGAACCGGTTAACCCTTGGTTTGCTTGATCCACATTCACGACAGCCTGCTTTTAAACAATCCGCAATTCGACTTGAGCGTATTGAAGATCAAAAAGCAGCTGCGGCTATGAGCATGGAACGACGTACGTTTTAATTTTTAGTGTCAAAAATAGCACGAACAACTCAACCGCTGTTTTCAACTAGTTTTGTGATAGGGCAACACCAAAAACGATGATTAAAGTAAGAAGTGATGAGCCGGAATACTCTTTTCTTTGGGATAAAGAAACCAAAAAAGAAACCCGTTACGGCGCAAAAATTGAGCTGACTAATCTTGATTCGGATTTGCGGGACAAAAGTCTGAATATTAATGGTGACGATGGTATTGGCGAAAACCCCAATCGTTATAAGCAGCATGGTTTTTTCCTGAATGCGGATAACTGTATTGGTTGTCATGCCTGCGAAGCGGCCTGTAGTGAAAAAAATGATAACCCCGCACATATTGCTTTTCGTTCAGTCGGTTTTGTAGAGGGTGGTAGCTACCCTGATTACCAGCGGCTCAATATTTCAATGGCCTGTAACCATTGTGAAGACCCGGTCTGTTTGAAAGGTTGTCCGACGGGGGCATACACAAAGTATGCTGAGTACGGCGCAGTGCTACAAGATCCGGATATCTGTTTCGGTTGTGGTTATTGCACCTGGGTTTGCCCGTACAACGCACCTCAGCTTGACCCGGTAAAAGGTGAAGTCAGCAAATGTAATATGTGTGTTGATCGGCTTGAGGTGAATCTGAAGCCAGCCTGTGTAACCGCTTGTTTAGGTAACGCGCTGGACTTTGGCGTGATTGAGAATACGCCTGAAAATAGAGTCGAAAACAAAGTTTCAATTCCTGGATTTCCTGATCCGGAAATCACCCATCCAAATATTCGTTTTCAGCAAACCCGTTCTACCCATCGTGAGATGACTCGTACCGATACCACACCGATTAAATATCACCGCGATGACAGCGTCGGAATCTTTACTCCCGTTGTAGATGAAAAAATGGGTAAAGATAGACACTGGAACTGGAAAAAACTGTTGGGTTCACACGAAAGCGCACACGTAATGTTTACCTTAGGCACACAATCGGTTTTGGGTGCATTCCTGTTATTGGTGTTGGGTGGTTTGCTGGATATACCGACTATCCTGGCTATCACCACATCGAGTGCATTTATCCCGCTGCTGGGTGTAATGTTTGTTATCCAGGCATTTGGTTTATTTAAACTTAATATGCACCTTGGAAAACCACATCGGTTCTATCGTGGTTTTAATAACCTCCGTCATTCTAATCTGAGTCGTGAAATTGCCGGTGTTTCTGGTTTCTTTGCAGGTTTTTCTGGTTACCTGTTTTTCTCGTTATTCGATATCCCGTTGTTTAATACGTTGGCGAATGGTTTCGCCGGTTTAGGGGTTATCAGCGGTTTTCTTGGTCTCTACTTTATGATCAAGATCTATCGTATTAAAGCACGTCCTTTTTGGGATCATTGGCAGAGCGGAAGCGCATTTTATGGCAACACCATTAACCTGGGTGCGATGATAGTAGGCGCAATGGCATTGCCATTCCTTGCGGATTCGGCGGCTGAGATCCGACAAGCAGTAGTGACTCTAGGTAGCCTGATGTTTGCGGGACTGTTGTTAGAGATCGTCGGTCATATATTCCATGGCCGCGACATGAACAAACAAGCGGGTGAAGGCGCTGCGTCTTTCTATGAGCAATCCACCACCTACGGAAAATCCTGGATTACCCGTAACGTATTGCTGGGCACCAGCCTGGTATTAGCGGGACTGTTGGTAAGTTTCGATTTTGGTACAACTATCGCGCTGACCGGTTGGTATGTTCTAACGTTGTTGGTCATTGCTGCGGTAGCGATTAGTCGCTCACTGTTCTTTGTACTGGTTATTCCAACCACTATGCCCGGTGCATTTTTCTGGAAAAACAAAGGTTTCGTTGAACACGCACGGGAAACCGGCCTGGCGGATATGGAGCAGATGGGTGTTGTTCGTGAAGGGCACCACGCATTTAAGGTTGGTGAGCTTGTTGATACCATCAAGAGCACCTCACCGAAGCAGATGTTCGGTCATATTAAAGATATCCTGGTTTGGAAATCTGTCGATTGAAGCCATCACTTGAGCGTTTAATTCAATCTCTTTCCGACGGACTAATCGAACGGGAGATTCCCTCACGGTTAATTTTGTTGAGTGCCTTGGCGGGGGAGCATACCTTGCTCGTTGGCCCGCCGGGTACAGCTAAAAGCGTACTCGCGAGAAAATTGCATAATGTATTTAGTGGCGGCGATTATTTCGAACGACTACTCACACGCTTTTCCGTACCGGAAGAGTTGTTTGGACCTTTATCTATCAAAGCCCTTGAAGATGATAAGTATCATCGCTTAACCGAGCACTATTTACCCTCCGCTAGCACCGCCTTCATCGATGAAATATTTAAGGCCAACAGCGCAATTTTGAACTCGTTACTGACGATTCTTAATGAGGGTGAGTTTGATAACGGCACTACGCGGGTAAAAGTACCGCTGATTTCTGTTGTGGCTGCGAGTAACGAATTGCCAGATGAGACGGAGTTAGAAGCACTATACGATCGCTTTTTAGTGCGCTATCAAGTGCAACCCGTTTCCAATCAACAGTTCGAGACATTATTAACGCTCAATACCGATTCTTCGGCAGTGATGCTTAATGAAACGGATAAACTAACCCCCGCAACCATTGCAGATATCCAACAAAAGGCTGAGCAAGTTTCGCTTTCTGATGAGGTGATTCAGCTGTTGGGCGCAATGCGCGATTATCTAAACCAGCAAAACCGATACGTTTCCGATCGACGTTGGCGAAAAGTCGTCAAGCTGCTAAAAGTTTCTGCCTATACGAACGGTCAAACTCAGGTCTCTATTTGGGACTGCTGGTTGTTACAGCACTGTTTATGGAATAGCCCAGAGCAGCGTGAAGAGTTGGCGAACTGTTACGAATCTCACCTTGGTATTGGCACCGGTTTTTACCCGCAAAGGTTGGAGAAGCTAATAGCCACCTGGGAGCACTCACTGAGTACTGATCGTGCAAGTGAAGTGCAGCAAGTAAATGCTAGCGGGCACAAGCTCTATCTTGATACGGATCAGCAACAGACTACAGCAAAGAGGTCTGTTGAATGGCTACACCGAGGTAACCAAGCGCTGTATCTGTCCCCACCGGGGCCAGAGGATCGTAGCAATGGCAATATTGGCTACACACGGCATGAATTGTTAGATGATTTTTTTGATTCCCATTATCAGCAAACCCATATCGATGGACGCTGGCAGCATATCGACGAGTATATTCGTCAATCCGAAAATCATTTGATGTTGGAGCAGTTGAATCCAGCCTGTATGGAACCAGCAAAACACGGTTCTAGTTTTGTTGATAACCGTGTTCAGGAAGCTTTAGTTATTCTTACGGACTTAACCAGACAGCAAGACAACCTAAGTGAATTTCTTAAATCTGCGAAGCAAGAAATTGTCGATCACCTATGGATCGATTCCTCTTTTAAAGACAGCGCAGTGAACAACCTGGAGCACTCGCAAAAACAGATAGGTAAGCTTATTCAGCGCATTGGCGCGGTGATAGAAGGCTACCGAGGATTACCCCGTTTATAGTTAACGGGCCTATTCAACATGACTCTCGCACGGTTCGAAGCAAAATTTTCCGTACTTGATCTACTCCCTGAATCTCTCTATTCCACCGTTGTAACTCACCATCACGGTGAGCTGATTACCCGCGTGCATGGTATTTTGCAGTGGCGTTCAGCTTTACTTTTAGGCGAACTTCCCGAAGAAACCCAACTTAACTGGCCTGATCCCGAGCTTGCCCGTACATTACTAATGCGTATGGAAACGTTGGAGCTTGCGAGCCTGTGTTATCAGCAAGAAGCGCTGACCGATAGAGTCCTGATCGATATCTGCGAAGGCATTAGTTCAGCTGAAGATTTTTTCTCCCATAAGCCCGATGGCTTTGTCGATAAACAGGCCCAGCGCCAAAGAATCAATAGCAAAGACTCCTCGTTTCGAGATGAAGAGGGGTTAGCTGATCACGTAGAAAGTTCTAACGAGGTAGATGATTCGCCATGCGAGGATGATCAGTCTCCTGTTGATTCTGGTAATCAGGGTGATGATTCCAACGAACCTCATTCAGCTCAATCAGAGTCAGCAGCAGCTGGAATAAATGAACCTTCCAGTAACTCACCCGCTCAACCAATCTCAGCTGATGACAATTCAAATGCGGAATTGAATGAGTCTGATGAGCTTTCTCCTCTCGCAGAGCTTGAGCCTAGAGCGCAGAGCGATAATCGAGAAGTAACTATCGGGTCAGATCCAGATACCCAGTCAGAATGCGCTGAGGTCCTCTCACAGGAAACGCCAGAGAAAACCACAGAGAAGCCTAACCGAGAAAACCATAACGACATACAGATCGTTAACCCCGTTGATGATGAAGTGATCTCCACCGAGGCGCTGGAATCACAATGGAAACACTTGGTCGAAAACTGGCGGGAGCTATCATCAATCTACAAAGAGATACCTGGATTACTTGGATCTGGATGGGATTTAACTCCTGGGCAACTTAGGTCTGGCGATTGGCGCTCAATTATTCAATATCAAAAACGCCTCAGAAATACCCCCGAATTAAAACAGATGGCGAATAGCCTTGGTCGAAATTTGGAGCGGAATAAACCGGGCGCTAGAGGGAGCGAACCGAAGGCGGGCGGACAGAGTCAACTGGCAGAAGTAATTACCCCTCGTGCCATTATGGAGGCTGGGGGTATTGAGCGGAGTGATTCGATCAGTCGTATGTTGCCGGCTGAATCTGCGCTACTGGGTCACCCAAAGTTGAAGATGCTTTGGCATGCCAAACGTGCTGAACATCTATTAATGAGCTATAAATACAGTGGTTTTATGATCGACAATACCCAGCCTAGTCCGCAGCCAGTATCCGAACAATCGGTAGAAAATCGCTCTCCAGCAGATGGCGCGGGTCCAATTATTATCTGCTTGGATACGTCCGGTTCTATGCAAGGTGAACCGGAGCAGATTGCCAAGGCGATCTGTTTGGAGGTGATACGCATCGCGCGAGTTGAAAAAAGAGCGTGTCAGATTCTGTCCTTCGGTAGTCAAGATGAACTGATCGAATATGAATTAAGTTCGGGCTCTGAAGGCTTGGCTAATCTACTCGAATTTATTCAGCACTCATTTCATGGCGGAACCGATCTGTGCGAACCCTTACTGCTGGCGCTAAAAAAACAGCAACAACAACAATGGCGTAACGCAGATATTTTGTTATTGAGCGATGGACGGTTTCCAGTACAGGAAGACCTGTTTGAAAATATAAATCGGCTTAAAAAAAATCAAGGTTTACGTATTCATGGGATCTTGCTTGGCAATTGGCGGGGTGGGGCGATGGAGGCATTGAGTGATCCAATGCATCGTTTTACTAACTGGAATAAAGGCGGAATCTAGCCGTCATTACTAATTGACGGCTATTGGCCAATAAGTTTTATATCTGTCGGCCTGGGTTTTTTACCAGCTTTCCAAACAATAAACCCACCTCAAACAGCAGCCACATAGGAATGGCGAGCAGCGCCTGTGAAATGATATCCGGAGGAGTTAACAGCATACCCATTACAAAGCAGCCGATTACAACATAGGGTCGTTTGGCTGCAAGTTTTTCTGCCGAAGTAGCGCCGGACAGTATGAGTAGAAATGTAGCGATCGGTATCTCAAATGCCAGACCAAAGGCAAAAAACAGTTTAAGCACAAAATCGAGGTAGTGATTGATATCGGTCATAACCGATACCCCTTCAGGGCCGACGCTGGTAAAAAACCCAAACACCAGCGGGAATACCACGAAATACGCAAACACCATTCCGGCATAAAAAAGAAACACGCTGGAAGCGAGAACAGGAATAGCGAGTTTCTTTTCGTGTTGATACAGGCCGGGAGAGATAAAACCCCAAACCTGGTGCAAAAGATAGGGGATAGCAATAAAAACCGACAGGACAATCGTCAGCTTAAACGGTGTCAAAAAGGGTGAGGCTACCTCAGTTGCGATCATCGTCGCGCCTTCCGGCAGGTAGGCTCGAAGGGGCTCAGAGATAAAAGCGTAGAGATCGTTGGCGAAGTAAATCAGGCAAAGAAAGATCACTAACACTGCGAGAATGGAATGTAACAACCGGTTTCTCAATTCAAGCAGATGAGAAACCACGGGCATCGTTTCTGATGATTTGCTCTCAGTCTCACTGGTCATTATCGGAGGTCTGCGTGTCTGCTTTTGAGCCGTTGTCATCATCCGGAGAATCGGTAACCGATTGCTTTAGTTGTTCCATGGTTTCGGCTTCAAATGAACGGACAGATGTGGTGGCCTGATTGACTCTTTCTTGCGCCTGTTTGAGATCACTCAGAACGGTCTCATTGTGTAGTTGTTGGCGGATATCATCCAAGCCAATTTCATCTTTGATGCTCTCTTTTGCATCGGATAGCATTCCTCGTGCGCGCCCGAGCCAAAGGGCTGCCGTTTTTACCGCTTCCGGAAGGCGTTCCGGGCCTACCACCAAAAGTGCAACGACGCCGACTATCAGGAGCTCAGTGAAACCGATATCGAACATAGTCTTAGCAGTACTCCGACAAGGTTGTATGGCTGTAGAGAGTAGGTCGGGTACGGATCATCAGCCGGATAATATCTGGAATCGACTATTTTTGATCCGAGGTTTTTTCAACCTCTGCGTCAATGGTTTTTGCTGAGATCGGCGCACTGTCTTTTTTCTCCTCAAGCTTCTCCTCTTCGTCGGGTTTTACTGCCTCTTTGAAGCCCTTGAGTGCACCACCAAGGTCGCCGCCGAGGTTACGTAATTTTTTGGTACCAAATACCATCACGACAATGACCAAAACGATCAACAGTTGCCAAATGCTAATTCCGCCGAATCCCATAATATCCACTCCTGATGGCTGGATTTCTATAAATGCCAGCCCATCTGTTAACGATTTTGCGAGTATGACGCGTTGCTCGCCTTTTAACAATCAGGCTACTTATAACTTGAGGCCTGACCCATTCAATTACTTATTGAGACCATTGCACGAGAGCCATTTTCCTCCCATGCAAAGGTCTCTTATTGTTCTGAATTCACGACGTACGTGAATTTTTTTCCTCTATGCCCGATAGACCAAAACGCCGTTCAAGCTCTTTGAGAACGCTGTCCGGATGCTCCCCAAGCTCAGAGAGCATGATAAGGCTGTGAAACCACAGGTCTGCAGTTTCGCTTATCAGAGCACTGTTATCACCGCTGGTTCTTGCATCCTTTGCAGCGATAATGGTTTCAACCGCTTCTTCACCCACCTTTTCGAGGATTTTGTTGAGCCCTTTTTGATAAAGACTAGCCACGTATGAATCATCGGCACTGGCAGATTTGCGCTGCTCAAGGGTTTTTGCCAGTTGATCAAATACATCGGACATCAGTGTGCTCTCAGCGATTGTAAAAATTGATTCTAACAAAAATATAGCATGAGACCTTTGCACGGGAGATGATTTTGTTCTCAGGCAAGGCAAAAATGCGCACAGAGAGGGAATTTACATGTGTAAATGACCGATTGAGCATATTTTTAACACCGCATGGGGGCAAAATGGCTCTCGTGCAAAGGTCTCAGCAGGTTCATTGTGACCTATTGTCCGGATCTGACAGGTCATCTGTATGGATAGAGCGTGATTCTGTAGAGGGCTAATCGCTCGGCAGCCGCTTGTTCCTGGTGCTCAACAGGTAAACTCCAGCGCCGAATAACAGCCAGTTGAAGGCGGGTACCTGGGAAAACATAGGTAATAGTGCTTCTTGCGAGATCAACAGCGGTGCGGCGACCAGGCAAAGCCCACCCAGTACACGGCCTCTCGATCTATCTGGTTTATGCGTTTGTACTGGCGGCTGTGATGCTGCGATGGTTTTTTCCAGGCTTTGAATCTGCTTAAGTGCATCGATGGCCAGCTGGGGTAGTTCAGGAAGCTGACGAAACAGTTCCGGTGCTTGCTTCAGCATCGCTTTGGCAATTTTAGTAGGGCTATTCTTTTCACGCATCCACTTTTCCATGATCGGAAATGCGGTTTTCCAGAGGTCAAGATCCGGATACAGCTGACGCCCCAGGCCTTCAATATTCAGCAGGGTTTTTTGTAGCAATATCAGCTGGGGCTGGATGGTCATATCGAAGCGGCGAGCAGTGTGGAATAGCTGGATCATCAGCTCGCCAAAGTAGATCTCTTTCAACGGTTTATCAAAAATTGGCTCACAAACGGTACGAATCGCCATTTCGAATTCGTTGACCTTGATTTGACTGCCCACCCATCCGGAATCAACGTGGAGCTGGGCGATACTGCGGTAATCCCGTTTGAAAAATGCCAGCATCATTCCCATCAGATATTGCTGATCTTCCTCGCTCAGGGAACCCATAATGGCGCAGTCAATGGCGATATATTGTGGCTCGACAAGGTTTTTGGTCGAGACAAAAATGTTGCCCGGGTGCATATCCGCGTGAAAGAAGTTGTGCTGAAAAACCTGGGTAAAGAAAATTTCAACGCCAACCTCAGCCAGCCTTTTCATATCTACGCCGAGGTTCGTGAGCGTCTCGACCTCTGATACCGGCGTGCCAAATATGCGCTCCTGAACCATTACATTGGTTTTTACATAATCCCAGTAGACGTTAGGTACATACAGCAGCGGCGAGTCTTCGAAATTACCCTTCAGATAACTGGTATTGGCGGCTTCACGAACCAGATCGAGTTCACCATAGATAGTGGATTCGTAATCCTTCACCACTTCAACTAAACGAAGGCGATGTGCATCTGCGGCATATCGATGTACCAGTCTGGCAAGGGTATAGAGCAGGGTGAGATCCTGGTCAATGGTCTTTTTAATGCCAGGTCGAATGATCTTTACGCAGACCTGATCACCATTGGGCATGACCGCATCGTGCACCTGCGCAACCGAGGCGGAGGCCAACGGGTATTCGGAAAAGGATTCAAACAGCTCATCAATCGGTTTGCCTAACGCGTCCTCTACGATTTGAGCAGCCGTATCGTTTGCGAAAGGAGGCACCTGGTCCTGAAGCAGTTTTAACTCATCAGAAATCTCTTCAGAAAACAGATCACGTCGAGTGGAAAGTATCTGACCGAATTTAACGAATACCGGACCTAGCTCTTCACAGGCATTGCGAATACGCTCTCCGGCAGATCGGCTGGATTCAGGTAACCAGTACAGAGGTTGTAGAAATATTCGTAGGTGAAGGGGAAGTTGTTCGGGGCTAACAAGCCGGTACAGTTGATGCTTGATCAGTACTCGGCCGATCTTGAAAAGTCGTCGGATACCAAGGGACATGCTTATCGGTTCTCTGGGTCTGTTGGCTCGGGCTCTGAGCTATTTTGTGGAGTAGCAGCGGCACGTTTTGACAATCGATCTACCCGTGCTTTCAGGCGCTCCGCATCCAGGCGTATCTGGTCAACTTCTGAAAAGAAGCGGGTAGCAGCGGGTTTTGGTGGCAGCCATTGTGCTTCCTCTTTTACGTACTCCTCGATATCCAGTACCAGTGAAGCACTACGCTGCTTATGCCAGTTCCAGCCGGTTCGCGATGCATTACCCAGTACATGAGCGTTGGAATCACCCACTAGCGTGGCAAGCAGGGCTTCCCAGTCCAGATCCAGGTCGGCAAGTATCGAGTGCATTTCGTCAATCAGGTGACTGTCACCGCTCAACTTGATTTCACCGGAATGAAGTTGTGTTGCGGGATTACTACTGGTTAATAGTTGCAACAGATTGGAGAAAGAGCAGCTGATTTCGGCATCCACAGAATCCGAATCACTGAGCAGTTTTATGCTCTCCTGGTAGAAAGCCAGTACCAGTTTGAATTCGGGCATAGTGGTGTGAATGGCAATCCGTTTGCCATCCAGCTTCTTCAGTTTTTTCCTGCTGACGGGATCACGTTTCAGGGTTTCTGCAATGATCACCTCCGCCGCGAGCAAGGAACCGCGTGTCAGCAGTTTGATCACTTTGGTCGCACGCAAAGGGCTAAGAAGAGGAGTAAGAAGAGGGCTAAGAATAGACACAGATCCAAGCACCTAGGGTTTGATACCAGAGTGCAGGGCGACGATACCGCCGGTCATATTGTTAAAACGGCATCGTTTCAGGCCTGCCTGTTCCATCATATCCCGCAGCGTGTTCTGGTCAGGATGCATACGAATTGATTCGGATAGATACTGATAGCTGTCGGCATCATTGGTAATCAATTTGCCGATTTTGGGCAAAATCGAGAACGAGTATCGATCGTAGACCTTCTCGAAAACCGTATTGGTGGGTTTTGAAAATTCCAGAACCAGTAATCGACCACCGGGCTTTAGCACCCGGGTCATGGCACGCAATGCTTTGTCTTTATCGGTCACGTTGCGTAGGCCAAATGCAATACTGACGCAATCGAAACTGTTGTCCTCAAACGGCAGCTCCTCCGCGTTGGCCTGGCAATACTGAACGTTTGAGACATAACCCTGATCCGTAAGGCGTTCACGTCCCACTTCAAGCATAGAGCTGTTGATATCCGCCAGAATCACCTGCCCGGTATCGCCGACCAATTTGGAGAATTTCTTGGTTAGATCACCGGTACCACCGGCTACATCAAGAATTCTGTGACCCTCTCGTACGCCGCTCATCTCAATGGTCAGCGCCTTCCAGATTCGATGAACACCAAGCGACATCAGATCATTCATCAGGTCATATCGCGCTGCGACCGAGTGAAATACCTCGCCGACGCGCTCCACCTTCTCCTCTTTGGCGACATCTTCAAAACCAAAGTGAGTCGTAGAGTCAGACTCGGGGTCAGACTTCAAAATCGAGGGTTCTTCATGGGTAGGGATCAAGCGTTCAGACATAGGACTACTTCAATCAAATAATAGGTGCCCATTCTACCTTCGTTTACCGGTTCGATAAAAGGCAATCATGCGAAGGCCGCAACTCGGACTCAGGCGATGCGCCTTTCTTTGCTGATGATTTACAGATCCAGCAGTAGAGCATTTGAGGATTAGAGAACTAATCCCTAATATGGGCGGATAGCTTTAATAAAGGATAAAGCCGTTGCTGAACTCAGTTATCGATATTTTCAAACTATTTCTTCCTCTCATTGTGACCAGCATCAGTGTTGGTATTGTGCTTTGGCTTGCCCATTGGCGACTGATTCGTAACCCCGGAAGCTACGGCAAAAAAAGCCAGTTCTCCAATCAGCTAATCATGCTGGGGTTAACATTGGTCAGCATCATTGCGATTGCGCTTACCCTGCCGGTCGCCGACAGTGTACGGAATCAGGTAGTTGCGCTTATTGGCCTGGCGATTTCAGGGGTATTAGCCTTTTCATCCAGTACCATTTTTGCAAACCTGATGGCGGGCATCATGCTGCGTGTGACCAATCCCTTTCATACCGGTGATTTTATTCAGGTCGCGGACTATTTTGGCAGGGTCAGCGAGCGCGGTTTGCTGGATACCGAGATTCAGTCGGAGCAGCGGGAGCTGGTCGCTATCCCCAACACATTTTTGATCACTAACCCCGTATCCGTGGTGCGTAGTTCCGGTACGGTAGTCTCCGCCAACTTATCCCTTGGCTATGATATCCACCATGCAAAAATAGAGTCATTGCTCAAGCAGGCGGCGGAAAATGCCGGACTTGAAGAGCCCTTCGTTCAGCTCACTGAGCTTGGTGACTATGCGGTAACCTACAAGATAAACGGCATGTTAGCCGAGGTGAAGAGCTTGCTGACAGCGCGTTCCAATCTGCGTCGTGAGGTACTGGATGTACTGCACGAGGGTGGTGTAGAAATAGTTTCACCGAGCTTTATGAATCAACGCC
>JAHRWD010000042.1 GCA_019090315.1 Pseudomonadales bacterium | reverse complement strand
CCTGTGTAAATAAGATTTCGCAACCTCATTTTATCAGGCACTCAAGTCATGTCTTTTTAACTATTCAGGTGGTGCGCTTTGGAGTTGAATTCAGCAATCGGCATGATCGCTAGTAGCGATTAAAAGAGAAGACCGTGGCGGTTGCATTCGATAATCGTTGTGTAGTGACACC
This sequence comes from Pseudomonadales bacterium, assembly GCA_019090315.1. Taxonomy (GTDB): domain Bacteria; phylum Pseudomonadota; class Gammaproteobacteria; order Pseudomonadales; family JAHRWD01; genus JAHRWD01. Next base: position 14,810 of record JAHRWD010000042.1, on the reverse strand, counting down.
ATGTGTCTGTAGTTAATTTCCTAACTTAGCACCGGATTCTCGGACAGAATTATGTACGGATTACTACTCTTGCTGCACATGTTAGCAGCAACCATCTGGACCGGCGGGCATATCGTTTTGTCCGTTGTGGTACTGCCCAAAATTCTTAGAGAACGATCTCCTGAACGGCTGCTTGATTTCGAATCGGTATACGAAAAAATTGGTATGCCCGCATTAATTGTGCAAGTAGTTACAGGGCTAATACTGACGTATAAAATGTTACCGGATGTAAGTCAGTGGTTTAATATCGAGAACCCACTTACCCACGCAATAATCGCTAAATTCTTACTACTTGCACTAATCATTTGTTTTGCGGTGGATGCAAAGCTAAGGGTGCTACCTGTTTTATCAGAAAAAAACCTGGTAGTAATGGCCTGGCATATTATTCCCGTTACAGTATTTTCTGTTTTATTTGTAGTGGTAGGTGTTTCTGTTCGAACTGGCTGGCTATATTGACAAATGCCCTGCTGCCCCACCATCAACCAATGTTCTACTCCCGCCTGGTTTGATACACCACATTCACCAATATGGAACACAAACCAGTGATGATCACAGATGAGCGCTCTCATATCATTTGCGGTTAAAAAACTACAGTTCCCCACAATAACCCCGTAATATGAAAGACTCATCCGATCCCCCTACCCTGGAGCGCACCGCCATGAACTCACTTACCACTGCAGCAGTAAATGAAATACCCCAGCAAACCACTGGATTGGAACAAAACCCTTATCAGTCATTACTGGAAAATCAGCGCAAGGCATTTGTGTCCCATGGGGTGCTGAGTTACGAAGAACGTATCGCACATCTCGATACGCTCAAACGTGCCATTGGTGAGTTCAAAGACCCTTTGATTGAAGCGGTGATGTCAGATTTTGGTCATCGCAATGAAGTAGAAACCATCGCTACCGAAGTCATTGCCCCCGCCGGTGAAATCGGCTTTACCAAAAGCAAGCTCAAGCGCTGGATGAAACATCGCCGGGTGCGGCCTACCATGCAAACCCTTGGCGGCACCGGTAAAATCCTTTATCAACCAAAAGGTGTAGTGGGTGTAATGGGCGCGTGGAACTATCCCGCATCCCTGAGTTTTAGCCCGCTGATCGGTGCAATGGCAGCGGGTAACCACTGCATGGTGCGCCCTTCCGATCTATCCCCGGCCACCACAGAAGTGATGAAGCAATTAATCGCCAAACACTTCGATGAAAATTACATCACCGTAATTGATGGTGATGTAAACGCCTCTATCGCTTTTTCAGAGCTGCCTTTCGATCATCTGATCTATACCGGCGGCACTCAGGTTGGCAGCATGGTGATGCAGGCCGCAGCAAAAAACCTGACACCCGTCACCCTCGAAATGGGCGGAAAATCCCCAGTGATTATTGCCGATGATGCGGATATGAATCGCACTATTGAAAGTATTCTAATGGGCAAGTTGATCAACTCAGGCCAGACCTGTATTGCACCGGATTACATTCTGATCCCGGAACATATGAAGGAGCACTTTATCGAGCAATGCAGTAAAAACATTGCCGAACGCTATCCCAGCCTTGCCCAAAACGATGACATCACCTGGATTATTAACGAACGACATTTCCAGCGTATCCAGGGACTTGTTGATGATGCGAAGGCAAAAGGCGCGCGAGTCATTCAGATCAACCCAGCCTCAGAAATCATACCCGAAGAAAAACGGGTAATTCCCCCTACCCTGATCACCGACGTCAACGATGATATGAATGTGATGCACGAAGAGATCTTCGGCCCACTGCTACCTGTTATCGGATATAAATCCGTTGATGAGGCAATCCAATATATCAACGACCGACCTCGCCCGTTGGCGCTGTACTATTTCGGCAAAAACAAACAACGCGCAGTGAACACCATTTATGCCACCACCTCCGGCGGTGCCTGCATCAACGAAACCATGTTGCATATCTCCCACAACAATATGCCCTTTGGTGGAATCGGCCCTAGCGGGCTTGGTGGCTATCACGGATTTGATGGGTTTGTGGAGTTCTCTCATAAGAAGTCAGTTTATTATCAGGGCCCCTTCTCGCCAGCCAAATTGATCAAACCACCCTATGGGCCAAAATCGAAAAAGGTAATGACATGGGTTGCTAATCGGCTTACCCGATAACACACCAGTGTGTTTAATTTGCGATCTACGAAAGACACAAAAATAGCAACCAAAGTGTAAGTAAGCATCTCTTAAGTTTTTTACCAAATAAGGAGCAAGCATTATGAACTATGTTGTGAACAACAAAAACAGACTATCGTTTTCATTTCTCCGATTAACACAGACTACGTTATTAGCCGTACTGTTGACTGGTTGCGCAACAACATACAAGGCAGACTCGACACTCATCAAAGATTTTAAAAGGGCAGATGTACCCACTGATAAAACCGGCCTCTATGTTATCCGCGGCAGCAATTTTGTAGGTGCGGCTCGCGGGCTTTGGGTAGCTGTTAACGACTCTGTAGTTGCCGATTTGTCGAACGGTAGTCACGTATACCTTGAACTAGATGCAGGTTTAAACACATTGCATTTTGTCCAGGGCAAAAGCGGACATGGTTACTTAGCCATTGATAACAAACCCGGTGAAACTCTCTACGCTAAATTTGGTTACGCCACGGACAATCTAGCCATGATCCTTGATAGTGGCCTTGGACAAACAATGGTCATGAAAACCAGCAAGGTTATGCCCCTGATAGAAAAAAGAAATAATGATGCTTACGACAACTTAGTCATAAACCCGGGGCTTTTAAGCTATCCCATCATGATCGAATCCCCTGAACTACTAACCACAGATAAAGACCACGCTCTGGTCAGATTTTATCGCCCAGAAACCTTAATCGCTGACATAGCTTTTGATATTTGGAATCAGGATGGATACGTTGGAAGCACTAAAGGTGGCACTTACTTCTCAGCAAAATTACTTCCAGGACATCATGTATTCATCTCTAAATCAGAGCGCTATTCAGTACTAGATGCCGAACTTGAAGCTGGCAAGGAGTATGCGGTGGAGCTTGATGTTGGAATGGGCTGGAATCAAGCCCACATAAAATTGCTTCCGATGGACCTTAGCACAGAAAAAGGGAACCAACAGGCCATGAAATGGAGAGAAAACCTAAAAGCAACATTGCTGAATCAGGAACTAATCGAAAGTGATGCTATGGCTAAACGTATTAAAACAGGGTTCGAGTATCTGGAGAATGAGCGAAAAGCTATTGCCAGCGGTGACGCACCAAAACGCAGCCTCCCCGCCACCTTTGGGAACTAAACTAGTGGAGATAAAAAAGTTACCCTTTTAGTGATCAACACCGCCTCCTCGTTCCCACGTTCAACGTGGGAACACAGCAGCTTTCACTTATCGGGCCTACTCGACAAGATAAAGAGCCAAGCAAGCCAACAAAGACCCGCACCGACCCAGATTATTGCGACCCGAACAGCGCGTATAACGTGAAACAGCGAATGCTTGATAAGCAACGCAGTGATGAATAGGCAAGAGAACAGCAACAGAAAAGGGAGAGTGACGAGCGCCTTAGGCAAATTGCGGAAAATCAACTAAGGGCATCAAGGGAATACAAGCCAACCTAATAAAGAACAAAAGATCACTTTTGACCTGTCATTCGAACATAACAAACATGCCGTTGGTTCTCGAACTCACTGCGGAGATCTAAAACGCCCCAAAGAGCCTTAAATATTCGATAAAAATCGTAACAGCTAAAGTAGCTATTCATCAATGTCCACGCGTGGGCTATTGACCTTGCCTGAAAATACCTGTGTAACCATCTACTTTTGTTTGATTGGCTTCTTGCGTCGACAAGCCCCCTTTCCCCATCGCAAATACCCTCGATTTATATCAATCCCGACCGAATGGCCTTCGATACGGGCAGTACCCGAAATTGAATGGCACTAACCATCTATTTACCCGTATATTGCTTGCCAACAATCGGGAAAATAGTTTAGTCTTTGGGCAACCTGATTTTAAAAAACAATAACAATCAAAGGCGTAAATTGTGACGGAACATGATTTTATGGAGCGGGCTGTGCTCGCTACCAAAGGCAATCAATTCGAAGATTTCAGCGCAGGCCAGGTATATGAACATCACTGGGGGCGCACCCTTACAGATGGTGATAGCACATGGTTTTCAACCCAGACCCTTTCATTTAACCCACTCTACTTTAATGAACCATACGCCCAATCCCTTGGCCACCCGAAAATGGTGGTGAACCCTATGCTGGTTTTCAATACCGCCTTTGGGCTGTCGGTTGAAGATCTTTCTGAAGGTGGCGGACTGTTTCTAGGCGTAGATGACTGCGAATTCCTGATCCCGATGCATGTCGGGGACACTATTGTTGCCCGCAGTACCGTGGCCAGCAAACGTATATCCAAAAGCAACAAGACCGCCGGTATCGTCACATGGATTACCGAGGGTTTTAATCAACACGGCGAAAAAACCATTGAGTTCAAGCGCACCAATTTCGTTCGCTTTCGTGATCCCGCCACAGCATTAGCGGAGGCATCATCATGAGCTTAACCGGCAACAATAATTACTTTGATGATTTCGAAATCGGCCAGGTCATTCAGCACGCACGGGGCAAAACCATGTGTGAGAACGACAATGTAGGCATCACCATGCAGGTATTGAATACTGCAGATGCGCACTATAACGAAGACCGTGTAAAGGATACCTTCGGCAAGCGATTACAGTTTGGTGGCGTTACCATTTCGATGATTATCGGCATGAGTATGCAGGATACCGGCGAGAATGCGCTGCGCGAACTAGGGCTCAATAAAATTCGTCTTAAAACCTCAGTGTTCCATGGCGATACGCTCTACGCATACAGCGAAATACTGGAGAAAAAACCGGTTGATGATATTTCTGGTGAGGTCACCTTCAAACATTGGGGTGTAAACCAGAAAAATGAACTGGTATTTGAGGGTGAAAGACGCACCCTTATCAAACGAAAACCTGCATAAATATAAAATTGGCCCGCTGCAAATTGTATCGGGCTAACCTGAACGACCTGGCTCAAAGGAGATAGCAATGTCCGGTGCATTAACTGGTTTGAAAGTTCTGGATCTATCCCGAGCCCTGTCCGGGCCATTCTGCGCAATGTTGCTGGCGGATCAGGGCGCAGAGGTAACCAAAATTGAAGCGGTTGGTACCGGTGATATGACCCGCTACATGGTGCCATTTCCACCGGAGTTTGAAGGTAAAGAACCCTACGGTGGTTATTTTCAAAGTATTAACCGTAATAAAAAAAGTATCGCGATTGATCTGAAAACTCCAGAGGGAAAGGAGATCGTTCGTACCCTGGTAAAGGATGCCGACGTACTGATCGAAAACTTCCGCACCGGGGTAATGGATAAGCTTGGTCTTTCTTATGAATCCCTTGCCGAAATCAATCCCAAACTTGTCTATGCGGCAATCAGGGGGTTCGGCGACCCACGCACCGGCGAAAGCCCCTACACTAACTGGCCCGCCTTTGATGTCACTGCCCAGGCGATGGGCGGTTTAATGAGTATCACCGGCCCAACCGATGGCGAGCCTACCAAAGTAGGCCCGGGAATTGGTGACCTTATTCCCGCTAACCTGGCCGCATTCGGCATTATGGCAGCTATATACGACGTAAATAAAACCGGCAAAGGCCAGTTTCTTGATGTCGCCATGTACGACTCTATATTGGCCTTCTGTGAACGTATCGTTCCTCAATATGCCTATACCGGCCAAATTCCAGGTCTGGAAGGTAACGCCCACCCTACCCTCTGTCCGTTTGGAGTTTTTCCAGCCAAAGACGGTTTTGTCAGTATCGCCTGCCCCGGAAATCATCACTGGGCCAATCTGTGTGTAGAGATGGGACGACCAGAATTAGCTGAAGATGAGCGCTTCCTCACTAACCCTGATCGTGTTGCATCGATGGATCAAACCCTTTCAATCGTTAGAGAATGGACAGCCACACAAACAAAAAAACAGATGACCGAAAAGCTGGGTGGAAAACTACCCTATGGCCCGGTTCAAAATGCCAAAGATCTGTTTGAAGACCCTCACGTTGCAGCCAGGAATATGCTTACTAAAGTAGATCATCCCGGCACTAACGGAAATGCCTATTACGTAACCGATACGCCGATCAAAATGACAAAAACTCCAGGCGGCGTTGAAACCCGTGCGCCTCTGTTAGGGGAGCATACCGATGCCATCTTGGCGCAGTACGGATTCGATGAAAACCAGATAAAAAAATTGAAAGAAAAAAATGTTATTCAGTAAGTTTTAATAATTCAGGAAAAGGAATAAGCCATGTCCGCTATACCGAAACGACTACGACGCTGCCAATTATCTGTACCCGGCTCCAGCGAAAAAATGCTTAAAAAAGCTTCAGGCATGGAGCTTGATCATGTGTTTCTAGATCTCGAAGATGCGGTTGCGCCAAGTGCAAAAGCTGATGCCAGAGGCATGATTGTTGAAGCGATCAATGAGCATGACTGGGCACCAAAAACAATCTGCGTGCGCATCAACGATGTTGAAACCCAATATTGCCACGATGACATTATCGAGATTGTCACAGGTGCCGGGGATAAGCTCGATACCATCATGCTCACCAAAGCCAAAAGTGCCCACGACGTAAAATACCTTGAGTTTTTGCTTCATCAGCTCGAACTTAAACTGGGTTTGAAAAAACGTATCGGTATCGAATGTCTGGTTGAAGAAGTAGAAGGCATGATGAATGTTGAAGAGATCGCAGCCTCAAGTGATCGGCTCGAATGCCTGATTTTTGGCATGGGTGATTACTCCGCCAGCCAGGGTATGAATCTACGCGGTGTTGGCGATACCAACGCAGAATGGGGCGGATATCCCGGAGACCTCTGGCACTACCCACGTTACAAAATGACCATCGCCTGCCGCGCAAACGGCATTGATCCCGTCGATGGGCCCTACGGGAATTTCCGTAACCCTGAATCTTATCGGGTTGAATGCGAACGTTCCAACATACTGGGTATGGTTGGAAAATGGGCGATTCACCCAAGCCAGATCGAAATTTCACAGGAAGTTTTTTCACCTACACAGGCCGCAGTCGATTCCGCACGCAAACAGAAAGAAGCCTATGCAGAAGCACTCGCCCAGGGCCTGGGTGCTATTAGTGTTGACGGTATGATGGTCGATGCCGCGAGCATTCGAATCCAGCAGAATATTATCGACAAAGCCGATCTGATCGGAATGTAGGCAAGCGAACAACGACACATAAAAAAAGTGAAGAATTAAACAAGGAATAGGAAAAATAAAATGGTACTCGATCGCTACGGCAACGAAAAAGACAACGAAGGCAATGACAACCCCGGTTATATGACCGAAGAGCGCTTGATGATTCAGGAAGCCGCCAGAGACTTCACCATGAAAGAGGTATTGCCGGTAGCGAACGAGCTTGATCCTATCCAGGGCCAAATCCCTATGGATCTGCGTCGCAAAATGGGTGAGATGGGTTACTTCGGAATTCGTATTCCAGAAGAGTACGGTGGCATGGGTCTAGGCGTATTTGAGTATTGCTTGATAGCGGAAGAGCTATCAAGAGGCTGGATGAGTGTTGCCAGTATTATCGCACGCTCCGGCGGCATGATGAGCATGTCGGACTGGCCGATGGAGAAGCGACTCGAATATACCGCAAAAGCCGCGAAAGGTGAGTTCCTCGCAGCGGCAGCTTTGTCTGAGCCGGATGTTGGTTCAGATCTGGCGGGTGTCAGTTGTCGAGCAGTGTTGGATGGCGACGAATGGGTAATCACTGGTAATAAATACTGGTGTACCTTTGCTGATGGCTCCGATTATATCTCGGTACTGTGCCGAATTGACGGTGATAAACAGGGCGGGCACAAAGGCCTTAGGAGCATCATCGTAGAAAAACCACAGGGAGAATTGCCCAATAATTGCCAGGGTTCTATCATTCCAAAAATTGGCTATTTTGGCTGGAATACCTGGGAACTGGCCTTTGATGGCTGCCGTGTACCAAAAGAAAATATGATTGCTGGGCAACAAAGTGAAGGGTTCAAAAATACCGTAAGTGGGCTGGAAGTAGCGCGTGCACATACCGCCGCCCGAGCGATTGGCCTGGCTCGTGGAGCGCTTGAAGATGCAATTGTTTACTCCCAACAGCGGGTGCAGTTTAAACAGCCCATTTCTGATTTCCAGGAAACACGCTTCAAGATTGCCCGTATGGCATCAGAAATCGAAGCGGCCAGACAGCTTATGTATCACGTGTGTCATGAACTGGACACAAAAGGCCGCTGTGACAAAGAAACCTCAATGGTGAAATGGTTCGCTACTGAAATGGCAGAGCGTGTAACTTCAAACTGTTTGCAGATTTTTGGTGGTGCGGGCTACACAAAACTACATGCGATCGAACGCTATTGGCGTGATGCGCGGTTAACTAAAATTTTCGAGGGTACTTCGGAAATTCAGTTGCGAATTATCTCCGATAGAATATTGGGTCGACCGACCAATCGGCAAAATCAGGCCTGATAAGCGCGAGAAAATTTCTCAAATAATTAAAATTGCCTAAGGAGAACAACAGAATGAGACTTCAAGGAAAGTGTGCAATTGTTACCGGAGCAGGCTCCGGTTTTGGTAGAGCGATGGCGTTAACCTTCGCTGCGGAAGGCGCGAAGGTTTTTGCGGTTGATCGAGATGAGGCTGCTGCCCAGCAGGTAACAGCCGAAATCAATGACAACAACGGCCAACAGGCACAATCATTCTGTTGCGATGTTACAAATGCAGCCAAAGTAAAAGAGATGGTCGCTAGCTGTATTAGCGGATTGGGCGGGCTTGATATTATGGTTAATAACGCCGGATACACCCATGCATCCCAACCAATTGATCAGGTTACGGAAGACGACTACGACCGTGTGATGAATGTTAATTTAAAATCAATCTATCACAGCACGTTGGAAGTGGTTCCTCACTTTCGCAAACAGGGTGGTGGCGTTATTTTGAATACTGCTTCCACCGCTGGTCTTCGGCCAAGACCTGGTATGAGCTGGTATAACGCCAGCAAAGGCGCAGTGATCACCCTTACCAAATCAATGGGCGTGGAGCTTGCTGCAGATAAGATTCGGGCAAACTGTGTATGCCCAGTCGCTGCCAATACTCCAATGCTTGGTGACTTTATCGGTGATCGCAGCAAAAATACCGAGGAAGTCCGAGCAGCTATGGGTGCCGATATACCATTGGGGCGGCTGACCGAATCACAGGACGTAGCCAACGCTGCCCTGTATCTGGTTTCAGATGAAGCGGAATTTATCACCGGCGTAGCATTAGAGATTGATGGTGGACGCTGTATCAGTTAACCAGTTCAGATAAACGGACATTAAAAACCCCGCGTTAGAGATTGTGTTTTTACACAGCCTCTAACGCGGGGTTTTTATTTGCAGTCACCGAAACCAGGTCGAAATCAAACTCTATTCTCAACCTGCAGTTTTATTGATGGATAACAACAAAACTTATGCCTGATTTGTTAAGTTCGATCCATTCCCAGTTGCAACTATAAACACCCAAACTAATGAGACTACATTATGGATAAGGCAATTGACCAACTCATCCATGAGATCGAGCAAGATTGTAAAAATACTGCGATATCGACCGGCAGGGCAAAATTTTCAAAAAAAGTGATGACGGCAATCCGGAATGTAGAGCGAGACCAATTTATTCCAGCTGTAGAACAAGCCTATGCCTACCAAAACCGACCGTTGCCGATCGGCTACAGCCAAACGATATCCCAACCTTACATTGTTGCACTTATGACCGATTTTCTGGATACCAAACCAGGCGGTAACGTCCTGGAGATTGGTACCGGTTCTGGCTATCAGGCCGCTGTGTTATCGAGTCTGGTTAAAGAGATCTACTCTAATTGAAGTGATTCCTGAATTGGCACAACAAGCCAGTGAGACACTCGCTAGCCTGGGATATAACAACGTTCACGTTAGTATTGGAGATGGCTACAACGGCTGGCCGGATTTTGCACCCTATGATGGGATTATCGTTACCGCCGCAGCGCCTGAAATTCCAGAACCATTGATTGACCAGTTAAAACCGAATGGAAGAATGGTAATCCCAATTGGGGATCAGTGGGGCGTACAGGAGTTAACGCTGGTTACAAAGGATTCAAACGGCTCAATAAAAACCAGCAACATATTGGGTGTTAGCTTCGTTCCATTCATCAGGAGCTAACTTCATTACAGGAGTAGTACTAAAAGATTAACGATGACTGCTGTATTCGCAAATGGGCCTTTAAGCACGAAGAGTTCAGCGGGCTTCACTGCTCCAACGTCACATATTTAAGTATTTCTACGATCTGCTCTGTCGTGGTTGCCCAGGCCATTGCGGCACCATCAATCTCCTTCAATGGATGAATAATATCTTCTGCATGAAGGGTTATATATGGCTTTCCAAGCGCCGCACAGCTACCCGCGTCAAAGGCCGCATTCCACTGTTTGTATTTATCTCCAAAGCGCACTATCGCCAGATCACACTGTTCGATCAGTGTTTTGGTTCTTATCGCGTTGACCTTCGCTGACTTATGGTCACGCCAGAAACCTACATCCTCGCTCCCAAGACAATCTCCCGCACCGTCGCTTGCTGCGTGATCTGTAACGGCTGAAGTGAACACGACAGGTAACTTAAGTTGCTCACAGCCACTGATGATCTCCTGCCTCCAGTTTGTGTGTATTTCACCTGAGAGGTATACATTCCAGATCATGATTTTTCCCGCTTTAACTAATTAGATGATTGATGAGTGAACCTGCTATTCACAACACCACTGATCAGGACTATAAACAAGATCGAAAATAGATAACACAATTCAGGCACAAAAAATTTTCCGCAGTTATTTCTATGAAACTATGGAAGCAACCCGTTAGCATATAAAATCGATAGAGACCAATTAAATGCAGAATCGAATTCGAGCGAGCATATATAGTGAGTAACTTGATCCAGCAAGCGATGGAGTACGCCATTCAGGCGCATACACGCATCGACCAACGGCGAAAATACACAAACCAGCCCTATGACATCCATCTACGGCAGGTGGCCGGCCTGGTAGCCGAGGTAACGGATGATCCACAAATGATTGCGGCGGCCTGGCTGCACGATACGGTTGAAGACACACCCGCTACCCTGTTGGACATTGAAGAGCTGTTTGGTGCGGATGTCGCACAACTGGTATCGGATCTGACTGATGTGAGCCGACCCAGTGATGGCAACCGCGCACTGCGCAAAGCCATCGATCGTAGTCACATTGCCCAGGCATCTCCCCGAGCCAAGACCATCAAGCTGGCCGACCTGATCGACAACTGTCAGGATATCTGCTCCCATGATGAACGCTTCGGACAAGTCTATTTAGCCGAAATGGAAGCCTTGCTTAGAGTTCTTGATAGTGGTGATGAAAGGCTACTGAAACGAGCTCACAAAGCCTGGAAAAAGAGCCGGGATAAAATCAACCTAAATCGCGATCAACATATTCAAGATATCGATCTGGAGTTCGATCAGGCTCCAAACACCGGCTTTGAACAAGCCAGATCACTTCGTCATTTTACCGAATCCTTTAGCGCTCAGGATATCGCTGAGCCACTTGGCTCGTTCGACAATGATACTTCCGCAATCAAAGCCTCAGAGATTATGTTGTCCAACAACTGGTATGTAGCCGGATTACGCCAGGACGGCCTGGTGGAGGGCTATATTTTACGAAATGATCTTGAGCGTGGCCACTGCGGTGACTATCTGCGTGAATTCACCCGTGATCAGGTCGTGACTGCTGATTCATCTTTCTCCGATGTCATTCATGTATTGACCCGTCGTCGTAGCTGTTTTGTGAGTCAACTGGGCGGAATTTCCGGCATTGTCACCCGGGAACATATTCAAAAGCCGATTGCCCGGATGTGGCTATTTGGAATGGTCACTATCACCGAAATCAGCCTGGTAAATCGTATTGAGGAACATTTTCCGGATGAATCATGGATATCGAGACTGGCAGAAAGCCGACTTGAAAAAGCCCGACAAATACACGCCGAGCGAGCACGACGTGAGCAGCACTGCAAGCTGGTGGATTGCCTGCAGTTCTCTGACAAAGCCCAAATTTTACTCAAAGATAACAGCCAGCTGGAGTGGATGGGGTTTGATTCCAGACGTGTTGCCAAAAAAGTAGTCAAGGATCTGGAATCACTTCGTAACAATCTGGCACACTCACAGGATATCGTGTCCCATGACTGGGCACAGATTGCACGCATGACCCAGCGTATCGAAACTTCGCTGGGAACGATTTATGGATAAACCCTCGTACTCCGACAAAGTTGCCAAAAGTTACTGCCATCACCGCACATAATTTACTTAAGAACACTTCAATCACGTAAGCCCATAGGATAAGTACAGAATGAATATTCGTAAAGAGAGAGCCTCTGATATTGAAAAAATATGGGAGATAAATGCAGAAGCATTTGAAACAGATGATGAAGCCAATCTGGTTAATACACTTAGAGGCAGCGGTTGTACTTTTATCTCACTGGTAGCCGAAATTCAAAACAGCATTGTCGGGCATATATTGTTTACGCCGGTTGAGTTAACGGGCAATAACAATGGATTAAAAATCCTGGGCCTGGCTCCTATGGCGGTATTGAGTCAACATCAAAACAAAAAAATTGGTTCAGAATTGGTAAACGCCGGTTTAGAGCACTGTCGATCTTTGGGTTACGATGCGATTGTGGTTTTAGGGCATCCGGATTACTACCCCAGGTTCGGCTTTGTACCGTCAGTAAAATTTGACATCAAATCAGAATATGACGTTCCTGATGAGGTATTTAATATTTTGGAGCTAGTTCCAGAGTGTTTGAAAAACAGTACAGGAGTAATTAAATATCATGAAGCATTTGGCAGCGTATAGGGTTAGATAACACCGCCCAGGGGTCACTTGAACAAGAGGCACAACTTGAAGCGGCCAACTTTAATCCGTTCTTGCTACGCCTACCCCAATCAGCAACCGATAAAACGGAGGATATTAAGCTAGGTCGGAGTTTTTTTTGGCCATATGTAAGCAATTGCATACAGCATAATAAAAAAGGCGTACAGCATTTCTCTGGTTTCGGCTAATGCACTTTTTACCTCTTCTGGAGAGAATAATACAGCAAAAAAAGACAAGAAAAACACAAGAAACAATACCAGAAAAAATGCAATATCCGGTTTTTGGTATCCGATATTTGACATCACTTTTTCTAGCAATGGAACGTATAGAAAAAATGGAATAATTAAAAAATAGCCGAAAAAGCCGATCCGAAACAGGTTTTGAGATTTCAGAAGACTGCCTAATTCAAAGGATGAATCCGACAGATTTCCACCCTGGAGAACATCCATATTGTGCAAGTTAAATTCACCCTGTGCGTTTAGTTGCTCTACCAACGGAGCGGAATATTGAAACAATCTGGTAAACCAGCTTGTTTCTTCGCCAAGAAATATAAAACATAAAAAAAGCCAAATAATTGGGAGCACCAGCTTTTCTACTTTAAAAATAGAGATAAAGCATACGATAAGGGCGATCATATAAAATAGCGCACTTAAATTCTCAACTACTCCATCCTCTTGTGTCAAACGGGATACATCATCCGGGCCCCCAAACCAGATAAACGAGAGCGAACCAATTCCAAATAAAAATGCCAGCGCACTAAGCGCTCGGTTACTAACCATACTTTCTTCCTAAAATTCTGTAGATTTACGACTAGCTCAAAGTCAATCAAAGGCATTAAATCACGCCTTCAGGTGCAATCGTATTGTACGATTGGTTGATGTATTTCGCTAACATCGGGGTAAATACCTTCCAGGTAGACATAACACCAGGCACAACCGTGCGTGAAGATCAGGGTCAGCTTACTACGTCTTGCGGGGTGCGTGATCGATAAAACCACCTTTGCATGAAAAAATAGCCAATCCCAACTATGGGGTATATTCGCATTACCCATCGAGCTACATTCGAATAATGTTCAATATTGTAGTGTGCCAATCCTAGCGCGAAGACAAATACGACAGTAGCGCTAGTCACAAGAACCCCAAATAGCATCAGCAAAAAAAAGCCAGCCGCTGCAGCTTTTCTGGATCGCTTCAGCATAGTCATGAGCCTGACTAAGCTATACCCCGTATTGAGCAGGAAGGTGAAAAGTGCCGCCCCCAGGTATAAGTAAAATTCAAATTCAGTCATAGGCTACCTAATGCTTCTGCTCATTCACCAAGCTTATCTTGGTCTAATGCAACGGCCTGTGCTATTTCGTGAGTACTATTCAAGTTATCAGTGACGCTTTTACGGTCAGCTAAATGCTGATTTCAGGCAACAATTTTAAAGCTGACCCATACCACCTAAAACCGCAAAGAATACTGATCCAATAATTAATAAGATTATAAATGCTGGAATAGATGCCAACGCTGCTTTTACCATAAAGACCACCATTGATGAAAATGGCATTTTTACATCTACAATTGTGACTTGGATTGTTTCGCTATCTCCCATAATTTTCCCTTTTTATTGGCCAAATTTTATTTGGATTTTTTTGATATATTTCTAAAACCCTAAGAAACTCTTTCTCCTATTTCTTTGCCTAACGCTTTGCTCCGCGGCGGTTTAAAGTGGTACCTTTTACGTAAGCAAAACAAACGGCAATCAAGTTGCCTGACCCCTTGATTCTATCTGTTGCAGATGCGTTTAAGCTTTCGAGAGATCGGTCGGCGCCTGGGTCGCCATCACACCACCATCT
>JAHRWD010000041.1 GCA_019090315.1 Pseudomonadales bacterium | reverse complement strand
GATTTGACTCAATCTGGCCCACCGATAAACGTCCGCTTCGCAACAGTCGTCATCCAGTCAACATACTGAGGTGTCGACCACCCACACTCCTGGGTGAGATTTTCCCAATTTGGCACCAATAGCATTGTCCATAATGCATCCGTAGCTGTCTGAGGTGTCCATTCCGTTGCGAGATCACCATCTGAGTGCAGCAATTCAATGGCTGCGCGGCAACCATCACGCATCGCTTGCATGCGGTCATTCCAGGCGGTAGCAGCTGCGTCATCAGTATCCCGTGCCAACAAAAGTGCTTTGGCAACCCCATAGATATCCGGAATATAGCGCCCCCAGTGATCGATATATAACGCAAGGCGCTCGATACCGGTCGTTGCCGCTCTTGATGGTGCAAGCCGGCTATCCAGATCAAGAATCTCATCCAGATGCCGAGTTGCCGCGACCAGCAACTCGGTGCGTGACGCAAAATGCAGGTAGACCGCCTGGCGAGAGATCCCCGTTTCTTTGGCGATATCTCCCATCCGGACACCTCGCCCCCCATGCTCTTCGAGCATACGTACCGTCGAATCCAGGATGCGTGTGCGGGTTTCAATATTTTTACTTGACATAGTGTAAACCTTACCTTACCGTCTACATCTCGTCAATTGACACTGTGTCAAGCAGCGTTCAAAGCAAGAATATTAATCAGGAGAAACCCATGAAACAGATGAACAGCAATAAAAACTCAAACGGACTCACCCTTGTGCTTGGCGGAACCGGCAAGACTGGTCGCCGAATTGCTGAAAGGCTGGTAAGCCAGGGTGTACCCACGCGCATCGCCTGCCGGTCCGCCACACCTGCGTTCGATTGGGCAGATGAGAGCAACTGGAACAGCGTGCTTAAGGGAGTTACAACCGTGTATCTAAGCTATGCACCAGACCTGGCGATCCCCGGAGCCGCCGATTCGATCCAAGCCTTTGTAGAAAAAGCGGTGAAGCAAAGTGTTCGGCGGATCGTTCTATTATCCGGTCGCGGTGAAGAGGAAGCGCAGCGGTCCGAACGCATCGTTCAAAAGTCAGGTATCGAGTGGACCGTGGTTCGCTCCAGCTGGTTCAGCCAGAATTTCTCCGAGGGAGAGTTTATCGACATGGTATTAGCAGGTGCAGTCACGCTACCAGCGGGGGATGTCCCGGAACCGTTCGTCGATGCCGACGATATTGCAGATGTCGCATTTGCTGCGCTAACCGAAGATGGTCATGCGGGACAGATCTACGAGCTGACCGGCCCTCGAATGCTCACTTTTGAGCAGGCAATCGCAGAGATAGCCCAGGCCACCGAACGTGAAATTCAGTATATCCAGATACCGAGGGAGGCATTTGCACAGGGGCTTGCAGAAGCTGGCGCTCCAGATGACGCGATCTGGTTACTGGATTATCTGTTTTCTACAGTACTGGATGGCAGAAACTCTTACCTCTGTTATGGCGTGCAACGTGCGCTGGGACGACAACCGAGGGATTTCGCCGAGTACGCACGCCAGACCGCTGAGTCAGGTGTTTGGGATCTGCCTTCAATAGATCAGACAGGGATAGCGTAATGGAACAGCTGACTCTAAGCATTGGAATACTGGCAGCGCTCGGGTCTGCATTGGCAGGAGGGATCTTCTTTGCGTTTTCAAACTTTGTGATGAAGGCCCTGGCCCAGTTGCCCTTCTCGGAAGGCATTGCCGCAATGCAGTCGATCAACATTGTGGCAATAAATCCCGCGTTCATGGGCGTGTTTATGGGAACCGTGGTGCTTTCACTCTGCATGATTGGGGTTGCGCTGTTTCGTTGGAATTATCCTTCGGCGATCTTCTTCCTGGCTGGGGCCGTGTTTTATATTGCAGGCAGTTTTTTTGTTACGGCATTTACCAACGTTCCCTTGAACGATCAACTGGCGGCCCTATCCTCTAAAGACCCGATCAGTGAAGACGTCTGGAATCACTACCTGGACCGATGGGTCATGTGGAACCATGTTAGGGGGCTGGCGGCCACGGCGGCGGCGTTACTGTATATCATTGGAATCATGCGAGTGGGTGAGTAGTTTGGTCGTCAGACCTGACGGGATGGATCAATCGAATTTGATACTCACTATTGAGCGTCTACACCGCTGCATATTGAAATAGCCAAAAATTTTGATATTCGATATAAATAAAGTTTTCGCCATAGCTTGATGCGGATTCAATCAGTTGCGTTTCGGTTGGAAAATTCTTTAACACGCGGTGTACCGTAGCGTCGTCCAGCTCTCTATCCTGGTATGTATTGCCATCCTGATCCGTATGACTTAACGGCAATCGATCGCATTGGGCAGATGAGTTATCGATAAACACCACGGTAGCGCCCGGCGCTAAACAGCCATGCAAAGATTGGTAGAACTTTGGTATGTCTCGAACCGGGATATGTGAATACCACAGGCCCGCAAATGCTCCATTAGACTTCCGGTTTGCACCCAATTCAGGTGAGTCGAGCGAATACGCATCCACTATTTTGGTGGTCACGTTTTGCATATCGCCGGCTCGATTATTTATCTGTACCAGCGCTTCAGGGGTGATATCCGTTGACAGGATCGACCTGGCTTTTTTGCAGATAAACTGTGTCCAGTACCCGGTGCCCGCAGCCACCTCAATAATGTCTAACCTATCAAACTGGGCGGGGATATATTCTTCAAGCTCTCGTAAATCATCCTGTCGCTCAGGATAGGAGTAGACGCGATCATAGACTGGGGCGCGTTGTTGATAGTACTCTTTCATTAATCTAAACCCTCTCAGCTTGAACCAAGCTTCGGTAAGTTATTTGACCTGTACAGCTAATAGCTCCGGCAGTATTCATATTGAGAAGCTTGTAGATATCCCACGAGCCGGGATTTTAAGAACGGCACGCCTTCAGGGTGATCAATAAATTCCTGGATTGGCATTAACACCCAATACTGACCCTCGTCACCAAAAGAGATGTTGTCAATTTCTGATACTTCAGCCTGAGCCACAAAGAAAAATGAAACTCCAGTACCGGAGTGATTTGTATATTGCTTGCGATAGATAAGCCGTGATTCATCGAGTGAAATTGAGAACTCTTCATTTAGCTCGCGCAAAACACACTGCTCTGGTGTTTCAGCTCCTTCCCGTCCTCCGCCGGGAAAATCCCATTGCCCGGAAAAAGGAATATCTGAACGTTCATCACGTTTATAGACAAGTAGTTTTCCATCAAAAATGTAAGCCAATTTACATCCTGTAAATTCGGTTTCTTTCACCACAGATTCCCCCGTCAAATTAACCTGCGGCAACTATTGCCTACGCAAACGCTTCGTATACCAACCGCTTAAAGTCATGACTAAATGGATGAAAAAAACCAGGCAATCGTTGAGTAAATATAATCCCAGCAATTCCAGCCTCTGGCGAGACCCAGGAATGGGTTCCTGCAAGCCCACCCCAGTGATACTCGCCGGTAACCGCATCGGGTTCACCCTGCCCAGGGGCACTTTTAACCGCCAGCCCAATTCCGAAGCCGGTATTCTCCATTGGCCAGCTTGGTAGTACCAAACCCAGGCCTTCGGGTAGTTGGTTGGTATGCATCAGTTTTACGGTTTCAGGTTTTAAAATTCGCACAGCCTGGAATTCGCCCTTTCCGATTAGCATCTGTATAAACCTGGTGTAATCCCCCAGGGTTGAAACCAAGCCTGCTCCGCCGGAGAAAAACTTTTTGCGTGTGGTGGTTCCGCCAATGGGGTGTTCCGGCGAGAGGTTTAATCCACTCTCCATCGGATCAAGCGGATTTACCGGCACGTAGTTGGCAGCAAACCTGTGATGATTTTCTGGTGGGACATAGAACCCGGTATCATTCATACCTAGCGGCGCGAAGATATTTTCTTGAAGGAATTTATCCAGGGGTTGGCCAGACCAGATCTCAACCAGTCGCCCTAAAACATCCACTGATACGCTGTACTGCCATCGCACTCCAGGTTGGTTTGCTAACGGAATATCCGCTAACTTTTCTACCATTTGTTCAAGGGTGCTATCCGAATCCAGTACGTTTTTCTCAAGGTAGAGTGCATCAACCGGAGACTCCATAAAAATCCCATAGGAAAATCCGGCGTTGTGACACATCAATTGCCTAACCGTCGGCGAGCTATTTAACGGTTCGGTTTGTGATGGATCGTCTGCTCCTTTTTTTAAAACTCGCAAATTTTTAAAGGCGGGAATATATTTTTCGAGGGGATCATCCAGGCTGAACAAACCCTGTTCGTACAACATCATCGCCGCAACGGAAATTACTTTTTTGGTATTGGAAAAAATACGGAAGATGGTATCGGGCCGCATAGGCTTGCCCTGCTCCATATCCATTTGCCCCCACATTTTGAGGTCAACAATTTCATTGTCTTTAATCACCACTGCGGATGCACCACTCAAAATATTCATATCGACATATTTTTGAATCGCATCGTGCATAGCTGAAAAATCGTAGCTATTCTCTTTGACCGTTAACGTACTGATGACAGTTCTCCTTTTTCGATTCGGCTATCGGTTTCTAGTGGCTAACAAACAGTTAGGCGATGGTTGATCCACCATCTACGGTGATGGTTTGCCCGGTAATAAAACTTCCCGCTCGCGAAGCAAGAAAAACCGCCAGCCCGCCAATATCTTCCGGCATACCAATACGTTTCAAGGGCGCATTTTTCAGGGATGCTTGTAATACATCGGGGTTTTGCCAAAGCGCTTTTGAAAAGTCTGTTTTGATGAGGCCGGGGGCGATGGTATTTGCGCGAATATTATTTTCGCCGTGCTCAACTGCCAGGTTGCGAGCCAGCTGCATATCGGCTGCTTTTGAAATGGAGTAGGTTCCCAACATTTTCGATCCTTTAAAACCACCGACTGAGGATACGATAATTATTGCCCCATCCTGTTTTTCGATCATGTCTGGCAATACCATGTTGCAGAGCCAATGATTGGATTTTATATTGGCGTTTAGAACCTTATCAAACGCTTCATCCGGAATAGTTGCAGAGGTGCCGAAGTAGGGATTTACAGCGGCATTACACACGAGAATATCGATCTTGCCGAATTTTTTGCGGGTTTCATCAACAAGGTGTTGAAGCTGATCTTTGTGGGATATATTGCAGGGGATCGCGACAGCAATCTGCACGCCACCCTCAGCTACTTCCATATTAATTTCTAGCGCAGTCTCGTTACAAACATCGGCTTTGCGACCAGAAATCACCACCTTTGCGCCACGTTTCGCCATCTCAAGTGCGATGCTTTTTCCGATGCCACGACTTGAACCTGTGATCAGTGCTACTTTTCCAGTTAGATCAAACATTATTTGATTCCTCTTATTATCGGTGTTTATCCAAATCCAGGTAGGAACTGTAAGGGTTAATTCGGAGGATAGCTATCTGATCAAGTTAGGGCGAGGCTTTGTCTATCGAGATCAGATCAAAACAAAAGGGTTTGCTGTGGCTGCATTTTCTCGAATGGAAACATACAGCCACAAACAACTGTCAAACCTTGTCGGAGTACTAGTCCATGTATTTGACGGCTTTTAAACCCTGGATTGCAGCAATAATCATAATCAAATGACCAATAGCACCGCCGACCATTGTGATCGTAGCCATATAGGCCAGCTCGGGATCAGTTACTTCCGGCAGAATAAATTTACCGATGCTGTTTATCTGGATAACTACAGCCGCAGCTAGCGATACAAACGCGATTATCTTTTTGGCACTTTTACTAGCGCTTTCCCACAGGTCCCACACGATTGTGAGGGTCAGCATGATCGCTGCTGGAATATTGTATAGTGCAAAAAACGGATGCAGGGATGTCATTACAACGATGACGGCACCAACTTGCCCGAGGACAAAAAAACGGCTTCCGTAATCTGTAACTTTAAGTTCTTTTTGCGCTGCGGTTAGTTCTGTAACTTTACTCATTTTCAGTATTCCCTTAATGTTTATTTTTATTATTGTTATTGTTATTGTTTTCTTCTCGTACTATGCGTCGCAGGCGAACATACTATCGAGGATACTATATCCGCCTGTTACTGCATGATTTCATTCTTACTTAAATTTATCCAGAACGAAACCCTTATAACCTTCCTTAGCCGCTTCGTTGCACTGCTCCATATAGAGCTGAACGCCGCCGGGATAGTTTAAAATCTGCCGAGGTTTTCCAGGAATATTCGCTCCCATGTACCAGGAATCAGCCTTGGGAAACATGGTCATTTCACCGATCATATTGACATGTTCGGTCCAGGTATTTTCAGCTTCTGCGGTCGCTTCATAGCGAACAATTTCTTGCTCACGCATATCCTCGAGCGCCCGCACAATCCAGTCGCCCTGAATTTCCGCACAACTTGGGCCATTACAAAAACCGGAGGGGCTTTGTGGGCCGTATACCAATAGCATATTGGGAAAGCCATTTACCGATACACCCAGGTGGGTTTTTGCGCCTTTTTCCCAATGCTGTTTGAGGGTCTCGCCCCGAGTGCCCTTTATATCAATCTGGATTAGCCCTCCGGTTACGGCATCAAAACCTGTTGCCATCACCAGGATATCGAACTCGAGCTCTTCACCGTCAATATGCACACCATTTGCGGTGATTTTTTCCAGTGGGGTTGCTTTTAAATCAACCACTGCAACATTGCCCTGATTGAACAACTCGAAATAATTTTGCTCAAGAGAAGGTCGTTTTACACCGAAGGGGTGTGGTGCAACTTTAGGAGCGAGGGTTTCAGCGGTTGCTGGATCGGTGACTCTGCCATGCACCTTGCTTCGCCAGAAATCATAGGCGGTCTGGTTTGCATCCATATCGAGCAAAATATCGGTAAAGGTATTGGACCAGAAACTAAAACCACCCCTGGACCACGCGTCCTCGAAAGTAGCATTGCGCTCCTCATCAGATACTTCGAGTGCTGATTTCGTCAACTCGGGGAAATCAAAACCGCCGGAACTTTCGTTACGTCTTTTGTATCGCGCTGGATACTCTTTTTTCATCTCGCCCTGGGTCGCTACATCAAGTTTTTCCTGCTGCATCGCCAGGGCCAGGATGGGTGTACGTTGAAATACCGTTAGCTGATCCGCGGTGGCTCCGGCTACCTGGGCAACCTGCACGCCGCTTGCGCCGGTTCCGATGATGCCTACTTTTTTTCCGGTAAAATCCAGACCTTCTTGAGGCCAATGGGCAGTGTGGTGGCACACACCCTGGAAATCTTCCAGGCCTTCAAAATCAGGGGTATAGGATTTGGCGGCAAAGCCGGTGCAGTACACCACCGATTTAGCACGGGTAGTGGCTCCGTCATCGGTTTTGACCAGCCATTGGTTGCTGGCTTCATCAAATTCAGCACCGGTTACGCGGGTATCGAAACTGATATCTTTGCTAAGGTCCCATTTTTTATCGACATAGGAAAAATATTCCCTAAGCTCGGCCCAGTCTGGAAAACGTTCAGTCCAGTTCCAGTCTCTCCATAACTCTTCATCAGAAAATTCATACATCGGAACATGGGTATCTACACGGGCGCCGGGGTAGCAGTTCCAGTACCAGATGCCACCAAGGGTTGCCGCGGCATCAACTATGCGCACATTAAAGCCCCGTTTACGTAACTGATGCAGTTGGTAAACCCCTGCAAAGCCAGCGCCGACAATTAATACGTCAAGCTCCGTTGATTGATTTCCTGCCATAATCCTTCTCCTTTAGGTTGTGAGTGCTCCTGTTATTTTTGTTTGAGAGCCCCTGTTTTTAGACACAGGCGACCAAGATACAGAACTTTAGGGGATCAGGTCTACAGGAAAGAAGATTTGATGGCGGTAGAAGGGGGGAGAAAAAACGGGGAGAAATTGCGAAAATCTTTGCGGAAAATACCTCATTAGCGCCGCACTTTATTTAATAAAGGCGGTGCTAACGAAGTATAGCGAGATGCAGCAAAAGCTCCTAGCTGTAGATCAGCGAACCGTCATCCAGATTGGCAGCTGGGAACTCTTTTTTCTCAAGCTGATAATCCTGGGTGAAGATCCAGGGCTCCTGATCGCCTTGCTTGGGCATGGCGTGCATGCCTCTTTGTAGATAGCCAGGGTTAAAGTTATCAGGGTCGATCCACGGCAGGCTAGCCATGTTTTTATCCATATCACGCAGCGTGGGTGTGACCACTGCGCTGTCTTTACCCTTCATGTGGTTGAACATGCGGCACATTAGCTCGGAGATCAGATCTGCGCGCAGTGTCCAGCTTGCGCGGAAGTAACCAAACACCCAGGCCATGTTGGGAACATCGCTGAACATGCAGCCACGGTAGGTTGTGGTTTTGGAAAAATCGACTGGTTTTCCATCAACACTAAAGTCAATGCCACCCAACACGCACAGGTTGAAACCAGTAGCGCTGATAATAATGTCGGCATCCAGCTGTTTACCGGATTTGAGCAATATGCCGTTTTCGTTGAAGCTTTCAATGTGATCGGTACACATTGAAGCTGCGCCGGATGTAATCCCTTTAAATAGATCACCGTCGGGTACGAAGGCCAGGCGCTGACGCCATGGCTCGTAGGAGGGAGTAAAATGAGTTTCGACATCGTAGTCATCACCAAGGTGCTCTCTAACTACGCCAATTAACTGCTCTTTGAGCATCTCTGGCTGAGCGAAGGCCAGGTCGGCAATTGCGCCACCCTCTTTGAGGATTTGTTGACGCACAATTTCGTGGGTCCATTCCTCGGGGATATCCAGGTCACGCAGGGTATCGGCCAACTCGTTTTTGTTGCGACCAGGGCTGAAATAGGTCGGCGAACGCTGTAATACGGTAACGTGTTTAGCTGTTGGTGCCATCGCCGGAACAATCGTCGCCGCGGTTGCACCGGAGCCAATTACAATCACCTCTTTATCGGCGTAATCGTAATCTTCTTTCCACTCCATTGGGTGGATAAGGTCGCCTTTAAATTTCTCCTTGCCCGGCCAGTCTGGAACATAACCGCCATCAAATTTGTAGTAACCCTGACACATCCAGAGGAATCCGCAGCTAAAGGTTTGCAGCTCACCTGAATCAAGGTTTTCAACGCTCACGGTCCATTGTTGGGCTTTGCTGTCCCAGCTTGCGTTTTTTACCTTGCGCTTGTATTGAATATGCTTTTTCAGATCCTGCTCATCTAGCGCTTCGTCGAGGTATCTCAAAATTTCAGGAGCAGAGGCTATCGGTGCATCGACCCATGGTTTCCATTTATAACCAAAGGTATACAGATCACTATCTGAACGGATACCGGGATATTTGTGAAACTCCCATGTGCCACCAAAACTGCCCTGGGATTCAAGAACGGCAAAGCTCTTCTCGGGGCAATCCTTCTGCAAGTAATAGGCTGCGTCGATACCGGAAATACCGGCACCCACAATCAGCACGTCGAAATGACCTGCTACTTCGGTTTGTACGCTGCTGGATGCAGTTGCAACACTCATATCTATTCCTCTTTTTTATTTATCAAGTTAAAGCCCGCTATGCATAGCCTCGCACAGGGGCTTCCTTATAACGCATTGAATTCAATACGCATATAATCTGTTATATATGACTGATAGCCAGTTGGGGATCGTCACTTTTTAGCTGCGGAAGAATACCTGCCGTGAACCACTGAGACAAGCTTGGCAGAGTATGGGTTATGGTGTCGATCATACAAGCTCCCTGCTTCTGGCTAACCACCCGGATGGTATAACATCAAACCCTGGGGCCGCCGCAAATCTAATCCAGTGAGAATTGACCCATGTCATCAAAAACCTTGTCGGATGCGTTGAGCAGTTGGGATGGTAACTCCACCGACCATATCAATGAAATCTACTCCGATCATGCTGAAGCTGAGCAATTTATCGAGCAGATACTGGCGTGTTTCATTGTGCCATCACTACAGTCCGGAGCTACATGGCTGCTTAAAAAACACCTGACAGAAAAGCCACCTCTGGATGAACCCAGGGCGATCACGATTTACTCAGGGGCGCGTCGCATGGAGAGCTGGCAGTCGCGACTGCATATTCTGCAGTTGATCCCCCTATTACCGATACCTGAGAGTGAAAAGCACACTGTTGAACAATTTTTACGGGACTGCCTGTTAGATCACAATAAATTTGTTCGTGCCTGGGCCTATAGCGGATTTTACGAACTAGCCACTCAATATGCGGAATATAAGCCGGAGGTATTGCATTTCATACAGCTTGCGGAAGATGATGAACCCGCTTCTGTCCAGGCACGGATTCGCCAGATCAAAAAAACCGATCCTGACTTTTTTATTACTGATCACGAGGGGGAGCAATAAGCCGACTACCGTTAAAACTATACCCGCGTTCCTGCCGCCGGTGGATCATTCGGCGGGCCCGCAAAACACTGGGCTACATCCATCCATTGGTTGGCAGGGCCGCCGATTACCGACAGATTAACATCATCAATATTGCGACACTGGGTAACTACCTGACAGAACTCGACCGCACTGCCTTCAACGATGTTATCAGCCTGGGGCTCGTTCCACTCCCAAATCTCGCCGGAAGGTGCGGTTAGCTTGACGTATGGCTTTGGCTCCGGGCGCTTTTCCTCGCGATTCACAAAGGTCCAACCGTAGGTTCTAACACCAATGGTAGCGATATGTTTGATCGAGTCGGTCGAGGTTTTGGTTACGCTCATCATGTCGTAAATAGCCCAGCTGTGTGACCAGGTTTCCATAAAACGGGCGGTCGCAAACATCGAGATGTCCATATCCGGCCCAACCCAGGTTAGCCGACGACCCGGTTCAGTGGTGGCGAATCGATCGCACATTTCGGTGAACAGGGCTTTCCAGCGGTCGAGTAGTTCGCGCCCGGTCGTATTGCCGGTAATCTGTTTGGAGAATTCACCCGGTTTGAGCTTCGGATCGCTCATCTGCTCTCTCAAGGCATTAAACTGATCTGTGCCTTTGTGGGAAACAACCCCCAGATAATCGGACATATGGAGATGCTCGACTACATCGTTTACCGTCCATGACTTAAAGGTGGTGGCACGAGACCAGTCGGACTCATCCAGGGTTAACAGAAAGTTGTAGAGCTGCTCGCCCTCTGCGCGTAAATCGTCAATGATTTTTGTCAGGTCGCTCATTATTATTTTTACCTGTTCGTTATTTTGTATATGCTTCGTCAAAAATGAGGCCTATCCCTCAACCGGGTCGATATAGTATCACTCCCACAATATGTGCAGCCAATTGATCAGAGTCTAAAACGATTATGAAAAAAATTGCCCTAACCTTGTTGGTCATTACCTTGATCCTTGTGGTTTGTATTGGTGTGAACACGCTGCAATTCACTTCTAAGCAACCGAATGTAGCCTCAATCGATGGTATTGAGGTGAATACAGCCCGCGCAGTACAAACACTTTCAGCTGCCATAAAACTCGAAACCATTTCACATCAAAACTCAAAGGATGCGGTAGACCAGCCATTTTTTGAGCTGGCGCAGTTGATATCCGATCGTTTCCCCGCTGTTGCGCAAAACCTTCAGAAAACCGTGATCAACAAAAAATCCCTGCTGTATAAATGGCAGGGCAAAAATTCGCAGTTGAAGCCCATCACCTTCCTTGCTCACCTGGATGTTGTACCCGCAGAACAGGGCACACTGGATCAATGGAAATACCCTCCCTTTTCAGGCGTTATCGCCGAAGGCTTTGTCTGGGGTAGAGGCACACTGGATGATAAATCTTCTGTATTGGGGACGCTGGAAGCGGTTGAACACCTCATCGAATCAGGCTTTGCCCCAAACAGAACGGTTTATTTAGCCTTTGGGCATGATGAGGAAATCGGCGGCAAACAGGGCGCTGCAAAGATCGCTGAATATATGGCGCAACAGGGAATCAACTCACTCTTCACCCTCGATGAAGGTATGGTCGTTCTGAACAAACAACTATCACCAGCCGGAAAAGATACCGCGATCATCGGCATTGCTGAGAAAGGCTACGTGACCTTGAGGCTCACAGCACATGCGGAGGGCGGTCACTCTTCAATGCCCACATCTACCGGTGCTATTGGCATCCTTGCTGGTGCCATTACGGCTCTGGAGCAGAATCAGCGGCCGTCCAAATTTGCTGATACTGTTGAAGAAACCTTCAGTTTTCTTGGGCCTGAAATGGGGCTTGTAGACAGGATTATGTTCGCCAATCAATGGTTGTTTGGTAGCGCTATTATCTCAGCACTGGAACGAAAAACTTCAACCGCTGCGATGATCCGCAGCACCACTGCTATCACCATGATTGAGGGTGGATTCAAAGAAAATGCGATCCCTTCGCAGGCCAGCGCAACGGTCAATTTTCGGATACTGCCTGGCGAAAGCTCAGCGGAAATTAAAAAACATGTCGAACGGGTAATCGCCAATCCCGCTATCTCCGTTGATTTCATCACTAACAGCACTCCCACGGAGCCGTCAAAAATCTCCGCAGCCGATACCACTGGATTTTCTACGATCGGACGAACCGCCCAACAGCTGTTCCCCGGAGCGATTTTTGCACCAGGCCTGGTGCTGGCCGGTACCGACTCGGTCAACTATCAAAATAGTGCTGAAAATAACTACCGATTTGCACCTTACGTTCTTGGCCCGGATGATCTCGGCCGGATTCACGGCATCAACGAGCGAATTCGTATTGAAGATTACGGCCTGATGATCAAATTCTATGCACAACTGATCATCAATATGGACGAGTGACACATGGGCTGAAAGCCGAGCCATGCCCGCGTGCTACAGCCCAAAAACCCCAATACCCGCGAAAAACTTCCGCTTTCCGCCCTAAGCACAATATTTATCCCAACTTAGGCTAAAATCGGTTAGTAAGTATTGCCCTTATTCGGGTATAATCGCGCGCATTTTTCAGCCCCCCAAACTCAGAGCAAAGCAATGACTGACTTAAGCCACTATCGAAACATTGGTATTTTCGCCCACGTTGACGCCGGCAAAACCACCACCACAGAACGTATCCTGAAGCTTACCGGAAAAATCCATAAAACAGGCGAAGTGCACGATGGCGCAGCGACTACGGATTTTATGGAACAGGAGCAGGAGCGAGGCATAACCATTCAGTCAGCGGCGACCACTTGCTACTGGAAAGATCACCGTTTCAACATTATTGATACCCCGGGCCACGTTGATTTCACCATTGAAGTGTACCGTTCGCTTAAGGTACTGGATGGCGGCGTAGGTGTTTTCTGTGGTTCTGGCGGTGTTGAGCCTCAATCCGAGACCAACTGGCGTTATGCGAACGAATCTGAAGTAGCTCGTATCATTTTCGTCAACAAGCTTGACCGTGTTGGTGCTGACTTCCTGCGAGTTGTCGGCCAGGTCAAAAAAGTACTGGGCGCAAACCCGATGGTCATGGTTCTGCCGATTGGCGTTGAAGATGGCTTTGTCGGCATGGTTGATCTGCTCACTCGTACCGCTTACGTATGGGATGACAGTGGCCTGCCAGAGAATTTTGAAATTGTCGACATCCCTGCGGATATGGTCGACCAGGTTGAAGAGTACCGTGAAAAGCTAATCGAGATGGCGGTTGAGCAAGACGACGATGTGATGATGCAGTACATGGAAGGTGAAGAGCCTGCCATGGAAGATATCAAACGATGCATCCGTAAAGGCACCATCGCCCTCGACTTCTTCCCAACTTACTGCGGCTCAGCATTCAAGAACAAAGGTGTTCAACTAATTCTCGATGCGGTTGTTGATTATCTGCCGTGCCCAACCGACGTGAAGCCTCAACCACTCACTGACGAAGAAGGCAACGATACTGGCGAAGTCGCTACCGTTTCAATCGACGAGCCTTTCAGAGCACTGGCTTTCAAAATTATGGAAGATCGCTTTGGTGCGCTGACCTTCGTTCGGGTCTACTCCGGCGTACTGAATAAAGGCGACACCATTCTCAACTCCTACACAGGAAAAACCGAGCGTATCGGCCGAATGGTTGAGATGCACGCGGATGACCGAAACGAGATTAGCCGAGCACAGGCGGGCGACATTATCGCTATCGTCGGCATGAAAAACGTACAAACTGGCCACACACTGTGTGACCCTAAAAAGCCTTCAACACTTGAGCCAATGATCTTCCCGGACCCCGTGATCTCTATTGCGGTTTCTCCGAAAGACAAAGGTGGTTCTGAGAAGATGGGTATCGCGATCGGTAAAATGATTGCGGAAGATCCTTCATTCCGTGTTGAAACCGATGAAGATTCAGGCGAAACCATCCTTAAGGGTATGGGCGAGCTTCACCTGGATATTAAAGTCGACATCCTCAAACGTACCTACGATGTAGAGCTTGAAGTTGGGCAGCCTCAGGTTGCTTACCGCGAGACCATCACCCAGGAAATTGAAGATACCTACACCCACAAAAAGCAATCTGGTGGTTCTGGTCAGTTCGGTAAAATCGACTACCGCGTTAAACCCGGTGAGCCAGGTACTGGTTTCGTATTCAGCTCAAGCGTGAGTGGTGGTAACGTTCCCAAGGAATTCTTCCCAGCGATTGAGAAAGGCTTCCGCGGCATGATGGAAAAAGGCCCATTGGCTGAATTCCCGGTACTTGACGTTGAAATTGAACTGTATGACGGTGGCTTCCACGCGGTCGATTCATCCGCTGTAGCGTTTGAGCTGGCAGCCCGTGGTGCATACCGTCAGTCCATGCCGAAAGCCGGCCCACAACTGATCGAACCGATCATGAAAGTAGATGTATTCACTCCAGACGATCACGTTGGTGATGTAATTGGTGATTTGAACCGTCGTCGTGGCATGATCAAGGATCAGGAAAAAGGGGTTTCAGGCGTACGTGTTAAAGCAGACGTTCCACTGGCTGAAATGTTTGGCTACATTGGCACTCTGCGTACCATGACATCAGGCCGCGGCCAGTTCTCTATGGAGTTTTCGCACTACCTGCCATGCCCGAAAAATGTTTCCGAAGAAGTGATCATAGAAACAAAAGAGCGGAATGCCGCTAAGTAATTAGCGCTTTCCCCGCCTGGAAGAAGCCCCCTTCACAGCAATGTGACGGGGGCTTTTTTATATCTGAAATTCCATCCACCTGAAACCAGTTCACCTGGGCATTCAGGGTGTTCCGCAGATACACCTGATATAACAATGCTTATTTATCATTCAAAAGATCTAACCAATCAAGTAGGATGAACGCTCAATTTACGTAATACCCATAATTATAAAATACGTATTATGAATAGCACTGCCTATCTCCCGCCCGTTTCTTCCTGTCTATCGATGCCATCGTTTAGCCACTTTGCAATGGCGTAATTGATGCCGCAACTTGAAACCCCATCGCTACTAAAACGCATCAACCTGATGCATTGGGCTGGTTTAGCCCTGATACCGGTACTGATCTCCATTTTACTGCACGGCACTGGCCTGTATGTTGCCGACAAGGTGCGTTGGAGTATGGGCAACTCGGGACTGGAAGAGGAGCTACCCGACGCTGCAAAGGTGGAAATACGCGACGGAAAAGCGGACAACCAACTGGAATTCCAGGGCGAAGACTCACTCGATTCGTTCCGGGCCGATGACATGATGGCCTACCCGATGCCCGATATTGACTACCAACCCATCGCCCCGGATGTTGAATATTTCCCCGATGCACAGGTACAGGAAAAGCTCGATATCATCAGCATTCAGGCCGCCACCGTGGACCAGGAGTGGAGCAACCCCACCACCGGACGCCAGCCACTCAATACCGGATATGAAAAACTGGTGGGTTCCTTTTCACGGCATATCAAGGTGCTACGGGAAGGTGGGCTGGACGTAGTCTTTGTGTTTGACGCGACCCACAGCATGGGCAGCTTTATCCTTGAGGTTAAACACAAAATCGAAAATCTTGGCCTCTCGATCAAGAAAATAGTGCCTACCAGCCGTATCGGTCTGGTGGCCTATCAGGACGACGATGCCGATTCCCGCTTCGTTACCCGCATGCAGCCGCTTTCCTACGGCACTCTCTCGTTACAGGATTTCCTGGTCGATATTGAAGCCTGGGGCGGATCAGACTATGAAGAGGCAGTTGATGTCGGGCTGGAAAATGCCATCAACGATATGCCCTGGCAGGAAAAATCAAAGAAATTCATTCTACTGATTGGTGACGCCCCACCCCATGCAGAGGATATGGATGACCTGATCGAGTTGATTGAGCGATTCAGAGCCGAGCAGGGCGGAAAAATTGCGGTAATCGATACTCGTCCAACGGCTCGAACCAACCGTTTTTCAGATGAGCTGTACATGCCGGAATCATCAAGGGACTTCAGCTCAGAAGAGCACAGTTATTCCACCGACAGACATGATGTGCTGGATGAATTCCTCACCATTGCACAGGCCGGCGGCGGTGAAGCGGCACGACTACAGAATGATCAAAAAGTCATACAGGATATGCTATTACTGATATTTGGCTCCCAGTGGGAAAATTACCTCGGCGAGTTTATGCGCCCCCTGTAAAGCCACGCATTCAAATCACCACCCATACAAAACAATAAAACACAAAAAAAGAGCACCGACCATGCGACAAACCAAACACAGATTCACAGCCATGTTTGCCCTCTTATTAATGCTGCTGATTCCAGCCCCCATAGTTTTTGCTGCGGATGAAAATGCTGCTGTGGCCTCCATCAGCGCACCGGAAAACAGCTCGATTGAAGGCGCCGGCGCTGAAGACACAGAGCAAGGAGCGACGGAACTAAGTTTGCTAGCCCTCATCAACAAGGGCGGCATAGTCGGTTATATGATTATTGTGATCTCGATTCTGGCACTGGGACTCGCGATCGATAATTTTGCCACCATTCGCCGTACCCGCATCATGCCGCAAACTGATATTGATCAACTGAAAACACTGATCGATAAAGGTGAACTGGACCAGATCAATCAACTGGATGACAAAAATGGATCCTATCTGTTGCGGGTAACCGTGGCGGGTATTCGGGAGGCCCACATGGGCTACGACAGCATGATCAAAACCATGGAAGACACCGCCGAAGCGCTGGCCGCCAGTATTGCTCGCCGCACCGAACATCTCAATGTGATTGGCAGTATCTCGCCGATGCTGGGGCTACTGGGTACGGTAATCGGTATGCTTCAAGTTTTTAATGAGATCGCCATTACTCCGGGGGCGATTGAACCGCGCCAGCTTGCGGAGGGGATATTCCAGGCGTTAGTCACCACCTGCCTGGGTCTGACCGTTGCGATTCCGGCACTCTATGGCTACGCAATTTTCCGCAACCGGGTTGATGAATTGACCGGCGAAGCGGCACTGGCGGCGGAACAGCTGATCTCCTCTTTCAAGCCAACTAAATAGCAACGATGCGCGCCTATCGAAAACGCAGCTGGGCCAAAATGGTCGCGGACCTTACGCCGCTGATTGATGTGATCTTCCTGATCATTATCTTTTTCGTAGTGCTGATCAATTTTTCGCAGGTTCACGTACGTAATGTGGTACTACCCAATGCGGATCAATCCTACCCTTCAGCCAATGCAAACCAGCAGAGCCTGCCTATCACGCTGCGCGCAAAGGATGAGATATTTCTAGGCAAAGATCGTATTTCACTAACAACGCTATCAGACGAAATTAAACGTCGATATCCCAACCGGGGCGAAGTCACCGCGCTGATCCGCGCCAATGAAGATATACCCTACGAACTGATCAAACTGATCATGATCAAACTGGCGGAACTGAATATTGATAAGGTAGAGTTTGCAACATGGGAAGGTGTCCCAGACCCGCTACTAGAGACGGCACCCAATGAAACTTAAGTTTCTCAGGCACTCATCGGAGCGGGAGATGGCAGTCAGCATGACGCCGTTGATCGACGTAGTGTTTCTATTGATGGTGTTCTTTCTGATGACCATCAACTTTGAAAAACCTGAAGAGGTGTTAGCCCATCGGCTGCCACAACTGGGCAACGAAGCCAGCGACGATCCCAGCAAAGACTGGGAAAAAGTTGAACTCAAACTGGAAATTATCAGGGAAAGCGGTCAGCTTAAATTACAACTGCAGGAACGTACTCTGGAGAACTACGATGATCTACTCGGCTATCTAACCGAACTTCCGGAAGACATTACCATCATCATAGAAGCCGCTGATGATGTACCCTACAAACATATTATCGGGGTCTACAATAGCTGCCTGAAAGCAAACAAAACCGATATTGTGTTTAGCTTTTCATCCCTGGCCCAATCCGCCAACCATTAGATGAAAATGATATTTCAGCGGCGGCCATGCGTCCGTTTCAGTAAGCCCCGCCGGCTGATCAATGCAATCTCGATTGCATTGATCCTTTTGTGTAATACCAACCAGGCAATAGCCGCCATAAAACCACTGACCAGCGCCGCAGCGGTTGAACAGGCCAACATAGCGGAAGCCGATTCACTGGCGAAAATACAAAGCTCTCTTGACCGTATGCTGGTATCGGCCAAACAAACCACCACAAAACCCCGGCCCAATTTCAAGCTCCAGGAAGCCTTGATCACCGCCTCCGGTGCTGCGGCAGGCCAGATATTTTTACTGTATCAATCCGGCCAGCAATCCATCGACCGCCGCAAACTAGCGGAAATATTACTGTTAGAAAACCGTGACCTGTTACAGCATCTGCTTAAACACAATGAAGCGGTCGTGCGTAATTATCAGGAACATGAACTGGATAAAATGGCAGATCCGGTGAAGTTTTTTGAGTCGGAACAATGGCAGATGCCACAGCAACTGATCTCCCTCGCCAGCTACTGGTCGGGCTGGAATGGCTACTACGCCAGTTTACTAATGAGTCCTGATTTGCCCCTTCGAACAACCGTACTCAATGAATCAATCGAAGCATTCTCACGCTCATTTATTGATTTCGCCGAGGATGAAATCACCACCAAAAGTTTGTATGGGCGGGGGCTGGTCTACAAACAGTTGGGGACTTATGGTCGTGCCGCCTACGATTTCAGATCAGTTAAACAGCGGGTCGGGGCCGAGCATCCGCTCTATTTAAGCTGCCTCTATCAGGAGGCACTGATCAGCTATGAAAGCGGCAACATTACAGTCGCCAAAGCGATACTAAAAAACATTCAAAGCAACTATCTACAGCAAGATATTCCGGAATTTATTCGACTGGGCATCAAAAAGCTCGAGGCCCAGTTTATTCTTGACCCCGATGCAGAAACATCAAGAACGGCTCAAATTGCCGCTACCGATAGTAGTCAGGAAGCCAGAACAAAAACTAATTCCACTAATACAAAAACCAGCAGTGGACAGATCAGCGGTACAGAATTTGGCAAATCACTTTCGAGCACCGAAATCCAGACCCGGTTTCTGCAATTAAAAGCAGTGGCATACAACGATCCGGAACTGTTCGGTGAATTCTATCGATACAGCAAAAAGCACGCTGCCGAGCTTGGCTCATTATCCTATAAAGAACTCACACCAACCGCGGCTCTAGCACTTGCGGATAACCACTTTGAATCCGAACAGTTCGAAGCTGCACAAATTATTTACCAACAGTTAATAGATGATAAACCGGAAATAATTCAAAGCTATGCCGATGGGGTATGGCTTCGTAGTGCTCATATTTATAACCAACAAAAAGACTGGATCGCCGCCAGTGATCTACTGGCGAATTTTAACCAGAAGTTTCCCGATTCAAATTATTCAAACCAGGTTACAGAGCTTTTCTACTCCGCTGCGATTTCCCAGCAGCGTGCAGAAAAAACCGCCTCGAACTATCAGCGCTATATTCAGGCTACCCGCAACTATATAGAACATTGCGCTTCATGCCCGCGCATTGATGATGCCTACTATACGATGGGGCGGCACTACATCAGGCAGAAAAAACGTGGCGCTGCAATCGCCGCTTTTGCCAAAGTACGACCTCAGTCCACCCACTACTTTATCGCCAGTTTTCATGTTGCTAATGCACAGGTATCAGCACTGGAACGGCTTGAGCGAGAGGGTACGATTCAAAACCCCGAAGCAATGGCTCGTTTCAGGTCCGCCAAACAAATTCTGGCTCGCTACAACAACAGTGGCATCAACGATAAAGCCGCTGCCCCGATACGACCCAACTGGGCATTGTTGCAGGCACGCTTTTATCTGCTTCCGATAGAACCTGATTACACCGCTGCAATTACCCTGTTAAATAATTTCGACAGGTTAATTTCGGCAACTCCGAAAAAAGGAAATCATGCAAACGCACCACTGAAACAACAAGCAGCAGTAGTGCGTGCCATCGCATACCAACGGCTTGGAGATAAAAAACTGTTTAAGGATGCCATCGTTCAACTTACCCAGGGCGCTTCCGGTAAGCAACGCTCATCTGCATCAAACTACGAAGCGCTACAGCGTTTGGCAAACCGCTTTTATCATGAGTCAGGAATCACAAAGGCCAACCTGGCCTCGACAAAATCCGGCCCCTTGCCAACTAACAAAGAATCACAGGCGGCGGATGCAGCCCGCTTTATCTACCAGCAACTGGCGACTATTTCAGCCACCCGTGCTGCTTATAAACCGCATCTGTTTGCGGTTCGATTTCGGCTTGCAGAGCTCTATCGCTACAACCAGCAATTACCACTGGCACTCAACCTATACCTTGAACTGGTAAACGAGGATCCGGATTCTGCGGACGCGTTATACGCCCTCGGCCAGACCTATTCCAGAATGGAACAGTGGCGCAACGCACTGGAAACATGGCGCCAGATGTCCGACGGATTAGATGCTGGTTCGCCATACTGGTTTGAGGCACGATACCAGACTGCATTTTCGATGCAGCAACTTGATCGTGCAGACAAGGCCTGCAGCATCGCTAAAATGACACGGATACTGCACCCTGATTTAGACGATACGGAATTTGCTGCACTGTTTCGAACCATTGAATCCGAAAGCTGTAGCTCGGCTCAATAAAAACCAGTTACGACAACCAGCTACTGCAACCAGGCACTCCAACCAACGAGGGGAAATCCGGCTTATGAAAAAGATATTGTTGCTTACAATTTTGTCCAGCCTGTTGATCGCCTGTGGCGCACAGGTTGAAGTTAAAAAAGTCTACTGGGGCGATACGACAGTACTCAGAGAGCAAACCCGCTACGTCGACGAGGTGGCCAACGGGCCTCACTCCAGCTACTACCCCAGTGGAAAACTGAAAGTATCCAGCACTTATCTGGCGGACCAACTTGATGGTGGCTACAAAGCCTACTTTGAAAATGGCAGTCTGTACAAAGATGAAACCTATATAAAAGGTTCACTGGACGGTGAATCGACTACCTATTGTGACGGTGGTGAAATAAAAGAAAAACACCATTTCAGTCTGGGCAAGCGGAATGGGCTAAGTGAAACCTATTACAAATGCAGTGGCCAGATACGCGAGTCAGCCAGTTACACAAACGGCCAGATACAGGATAAAAAAACCTATTACGAAAACGGGAAACCAAAAAAACAACTGCACTATTCCGGCGGCAAGCTGCAGGGTGAAGCGATCACCTATTACCGAAACGGAAACACCAAATCAGAACTGCACTACCAGAATGGAAACTTTCAGGGCACTAACATTCAGTACTATTGGGATGGTAGCCTCAAACAAAAATCAGACTATCAGAATGGAAAGCTCGCCGGAAAGGTTCGTGACTATTATGAAGGTGCTTCGATTCGTATGAGCACCACATACACAAATGGCCGTAAAAATGGCAAGCGGGAAAAGTATTCTGAATCGGGAAAACTATGGTTAGTAGAAACCTATAAAAATGACAAGCTGCATGGTGCTACCGAGCGATATGGAAAAAGCGGAAAAGTAGTTAAAGTGATTCAGTACCGGGATGGAGAAAAACTACCCTGAATAAAACCACACTGAGTAAACTACGGTTTGGTCAGTCGATCCGCAACTGAGCTATCGAGGGTTTTCATAAACTGCTCAACTTGTTCGGTATAAACAGAATCCTTGCCAAGTTGCTGATTGGCATCCTTGTGGGACATATCGATTTTTAATATTTTTGCCCGCATCCCGAACTGTTGAGATTTTTCTATAAACCGCTCTGCACTGACACAGGGATTATCTTTCCTGCTGGTAGAACAGATCACTAACAAACGTTGATCTGTTTTTTCCAGCAGATGGTATGGCGATACGGATTTCCAGTACTCTTTATCGTTACCAAAGGCCTTGTCATAAAAACGGAAATGCTCTTTTTCCATAATCGCGACGATATCAAAGGCAGCGGTATCGATTGAGACTGTACCCAACCATGGCTGCAGCCGATATTGTTTTGAAATGGAACCTGATGT
Source organism: Pseudomonadales bacterium (assembly GCA_019090315.1). Classification (GTDB taxonomy): domain Bacteria; phylum Pseudomonadota; class Gammaproteobacteria; order Pseudomonadales; family JAHRWD01; genus JAHRWD01. The sequence goes on along the minus strand of JAHRWD010000041.1, from coordinate 40,010 downwards.
CGCGAGTACGCTTACAAGATGGGCGCCGGCGGAGTGTCCCATCAATATAATTTTCTCTGGATCTCCTCCCCACCCCCTGGCCCGCTCCTGCACAAACTTTAACGCCATCGCAATATCAAAAACCTGATTAAGCGGATCTGCATCCGGCACTAATCTGTAATTGGCTGAGATAAAAATAAACCCTTTTGATACCCAACGGTTCACTTTATTTTCCACCACAGCACGTGCACCCTTGTCACCAAAGCGCCATGCGCCTCCATGCACCATAAAAATGATAGGGGAATTTTTATGATTTGATGGAAGATACAGATCTAACTTTTGTTCGTTATGTTCTTCGTAGCTAAGCTCCAGGTCTGGATTCGCGCTAGCGCTCATAACCGTGCGGCTCGAGATCAAAGCCAGGACAAAAGCTGATACCAATAACAGGAAAAATTTGGCACCAAACAGATTTCTGTGAGCTAATCTTTTTTTGAGGAAGGCGGCCATTATTTACAACACTCGCTAGTGAATCAACTCAGACAATTTCCAGCACCTGGTCTAACGGTTTGCGTGGTTTCTGGGGCCAGTTTTCGTCGCTACCGTAACCTGCGGTGACCAACATCACCGGCACATCTTTTTCGGTTAAACCAAATGCTTCCGATACGGCCACAGGGTCGAAGCCACTCATCGGCCCCGTCGATAAACCCATTCCCTCGGCCGCCAACATTAATGTCATCGCAGCTAGTGATGCGGAACGGAATGCTTCATCGCGCTGCTTATTAATATTATCTTTGTGGGATGCGGAGGCTTCCGTGACCCAGCCTTCTAACATTTCCTGAGCAAATATACCTGCATCCACGGTGGGTTGAAGTGCTTCGGCTAGCCCCTCATGAGCGGCCAACCTGCCGCAAACGATAAAAGTTACCTGGGCATCCAGCACCTGGGGCTGATCATAGGCCGCAGCCTTTAAGCGTGCTTTTGCTTCATCGGAGCGTACCGCGATAAAGCGCCAGTTTTGCAGGTTATAGGCGGATGGTGCGCGGGTGGCCAGTCGTACCAGTTCGTTTACTGTCTCGTCAGACAGCGTGCGACTGGTATCGTAAAGACCAGTGGATACGCGGGATTCAATTAGGGTTTTAATACTGTCTGACATGAAAAGTCCTTGTGTGTTGGGGTAGGCCAATTAGCCATACCCCATCGATTAGATCATCGCTGAATTGTACAGCACCCAGCCAAAACAATAGCTAATCGAAATCCGCGGCACTGTGTCGCTCGGGCAACTGCTCCTCTTCCGGCCCCCAGGTTGTATTGACTCGCTTGCCCCGCTGAACCGCCGGGCGCTGATCTATCTCTTTCGCCCAACGTACTACGTTTTTGTACGAGGCAACATCAAGAAACTCCTGAGCCTTGTAAATAGTTCCTATCACCAAAGTTCCATACCAGGCATAGGTTGCGATATCGGCAATGGTGTATTCATCACCACAGAGATAGCGGCGTTCGGAAAGGTTACGATCCAGTACGTCGAGCTGGCGTTTTACCTCCATCGAAAAGCGGTCGATGCAGTATTCAATTCGTTCCGGTGCGTAGGCATAAAAGTGACCAAAACCGCCACCGAGATAGGGTGCGCTGCCCATCTGCCAAAATAGCCACGACATACATTCCGCACGGGCCGAAGGTTCTGTGGGTAGGAAGGCATCAAATTTTTCAGCCAGGTAAACCAGAATCGCGCCTGACTCGAAGATACGGGTCGGTGGTTTAGCGCTTCGATCAATCAACGCAGGTATTTTGGAGTTCGGATTGATATCAACAAACCCGCTGCCAAATTGGTCGCCATCCTGAATATTGATCAGGTAAGCATCGTACTCAGCTTCCACCTTACCCAGCTCAAGAAGCTCCTCCAACATAACGGTGACCTTAACGCCGTTGGGTGTGCCGAGGGAGTGTAGCTGCAACGAATGCTCACCAACCGGCAGCTCTTTATCATGGGTAGTACCGGCGATTGGCCTGTTGATTTTGGCGAATTTTCCGCCATTTTCTGACTCCCAGCGCCAAACCTTCGGTGGTACATAGGGGGATTTATTGGTCATGGTCGAGCTCCTTACTTTAACGGTTTATTTTTATAATTAGGCACGAACTCCTGTTGACTCCTACTGTCGGATAAAATTCATCAACAATCAAATTATTGCTCTACAAAAGCCCGTTCAATCACATAATGTCCAGCGTTACCCTGGCGTGCTTCCTCAAAACCTTGTGCATCAAGAATTTCAGATAGATCCTTTAACATGGCGGGGCTGCCACACAGCATAAACCGGTCATCTTCGAGGTTTGGCACGGGCAAGCCAAGATCTGCGAACAGTTTTCCGGTTTTCATCAGATCAGTGAGGCGACCCTGATTACGAAATTTTTCACGGGTAACGGTTGGGTAGTAGTGCAGTTTTTCCTGTACCAGTTCACCAAAATACTCATTGCTCGGAAGTTCCTCTTCAATGAACTGCTGATATGCCAGTTCCGAAACCTCGCGCACACCGTGGATCAAAATTACATTATCAAATTGCTCGTATATGTCAGGCTCTTTGATCACACCAATAAAAGGCGCCAGACCGGTACCGGTGCTGAGTAGATACAAGTTCTTACCTGGCAGCAAATTGTCTGTTAGCAGGGTACCAACCGGTTTGGTGCCCACCAGTATTTCATCACCCACCTCAAGATTTTGCAGGTGCCGAGTCAGGGGCCCATCGTCCACTTTGATGCTGAAGAACTCCATCTCATCTTCATAGTTTGCGCTGGCGATACTGTATGCGCGTAACAAAGGCTTATCATCCAGCTCCAGCCCAATCATGGTGAACTGGCCACTTTTGAATCTGAGCCCCTGGTTTCTGGTGGTATTAAAACTGAACAGGCTATCGTTCCAGTGGTGCACTCGGGTTACCGTTTCGCGTATCAGTTTGCTCACAATCCTGCCTCAATCTGTTATTAATCGATTAGTTGCAAGCAGGATACGCGACAGTCCTAAATCGTTAAATTAGATTATATTGATAATGATTATCGATTTTACTAATATAAAAACACCTCACCAAATCTATCCCGAGCCACTATGCGATACACCCTTCGCCAGCTTCAAGTTTTTCTCGCCATCGCCCACCAACAAAATGTCAGTAAGGCGGCGCTGCAGCTCAACCTGTCCCAGAGTGCTGCCAGCTCGGCACTCAAGGAGTTGGAGCAGCAATTTGACCTTCAGCTGTTTGATCGGATTGGTAAACGACTACAGCTCAACGAACAGGGGCGGCTGATCCGCCCCAAAGCCGAGGCATTATTGGCACAGGCAGAAGAACTTGAGCAGACGTTGTCAAAACAGGCTGATGCGGGGAATTTAAAGGTAGGTGCAACCCTGACTATCGGCAATTACCTTGCGGTCAACATCATGGCTGAGATGATGCGCCAACAACCCAATGCAAATATCCAATTGGAGGTTGCCAACACCGCTACCATTAGTCAAAAGGTGTTGAACTACGATCTGGATATTGGATTGATCGAAGGTGAGTTGCAGAGTTCTGATCTGGAGGTAACGCCCTGGCGCGACGATGAGCTTGCAGTATTTTGTAGCCCGCAACATCCGTTAGCCAAAAAAATTTCGGCCAAAAAAACAATTACCGATAAAGATCTGTTAGCCGCTCGCTGGATATTGCGGGAAACCGGGTCCGGCACTCAGCAGGCATTTGAACGCGCGATGCATGGCATTTTTCCCAGCCTGAAAGTAGCACATGAGCTACAGCATACCGAAGCAATTAAACACGCGGTAGAAGCGAACCTGGGTATTGCCTGTTTATCGGAAATTACACTTAGAGAGGAATTTGAACGAGGAACCCTAATTCGGCTGCCGGTGCTACACCGAAATTTTAAACGGAAATTTTATTTTATTATTCACAAACAAAAATACCGAAGTACGGGTATCGAGCAGTGGATATCACTCTGCCAAACACGCTAAACAGGTACGACGTAGCTGATCGAGCGATTACCCATCCAATAACTTTCTGATTCGTTCAAGCACTACTTGACTACGATAGGGCTTACTAATCAAATGCTCCTGCAATTGTTCATCGATACGATCAAGCTTAACCGCTTCATTAAATCCACTCACCAACTGAATGGGTAAGCCCGGGTATTTATCCTTAATCTTGTATGCCAACTCATAGCCATCCATTTCCGGCATAACCACATCCGACAAAACGATGTCAATATGATGCTTCGATAAAATTTCCAGCGCCGAACTTGCGGATACCGTGTCATAAACTTTGTAACCATATCCAGTTAACATTTTTGTTACCATTTCAAGCAACTCCGTTTCATCATCAACCACCAAAATGCTCTCTCTGCCGAACAATGCTGTGTCATTTTGGTGATCCGGAATCTCCTCCAATACGTTTTGCTCCGGTATGTAGCGAGGAAAATAGATACTGAAACAGGTGCCCATGTCGATGGCTGATTCGACGTTAATCACGCCTCCGCTTCGTTCGACAAATCCATATACCTGACTCAGGCCCAGGCCACTTCCTTTTTCTCCCTTTGTGGTAAAAAAGGGATCAAAAATACGTTCAAGAGTCTCTTTATTCATACCCGAACCGGTATCACTTACCTGTAGTAATACATAGTCTCCAGGTCCAACATTGGCTAGCCGATCATCTGTTTTGGCAAAGGATACATTTAAACTTTCAAAGGTAAGAGTACCCACCGACTCCATAGCATGCATGGCATTAATCGATAAATTCAGGATAACATCAGAAAAATCGCCTTCATCAATCCATACCATCCATAGATCCTGCGACAGCTTCATATCAACGGAAACACGAGCTGTCAAAGTTTTCTGCAGCATCTCCCGCTGTTCGTTTAATACCCTGTTGATATCTACAGGACTGGCCTCAACCGCCTGACGACTGGAAAGGGATAGCATTTTTTTCGTTAGCACCACACCACGCTGCCCAGCCTGCTCAATTTTATCGACATATTCTCTAAAGCTGGAATCTTCAGGCATGACCATATTCAGCAGCTCGGTATAGCCCAATATAATACCCAACATATTATTATAATCATGGGCGATACCGCCGGTCAGCTTACCAAGCGCTTCCATTTTCTGACTATGGCGAAGTTGCTCCTCTTTTTCCTTTTCACCAGTCAAATCATGAAGGGAGTATATAAATGTTTGTATGCTGTTTCCCTGTTTTGGCGGTACTCCAATAGAAAATCGAATCGGAAATTTTTGACCACTTTTATTTATGGCGGTAACTTCATAAATTTTTGCGCGCGTACCTCGCTCTCGCATCTTGATCGGCTGATTAATTAATCTATCGTATAATGGCCAACCTTCTTCGGGTAATACTATTCGCAGCTCCTTTCCTATCACCTCCGATTCTTTATAACCAAACATCTGTTCAGCACTATGATTGAAACTCAGAATCAATCCGTCGGAATCGGTGGAGATCATTGCATCCAGCATATAGTCGAGAAGCATCTCCTGCTCCACACGATGCTGTGCTAAAGCCTGCTCAGTTTCGATACGTTCAGTTACGTTTAACACTAATGATGCAACGCCCACTATTACGTCATCATCATCCAGTAATGGCGTGTTATACCATTCACAATACAAGTTTTCTCCCTTCTTTGTGATATTTTCCAGCAAGAATTTGTCGGCTTCCTTACCTCCAATAAAGTCATCCCAGCGTTGTTCCAGACCTTCTTCCACTACAGGTGACACAATAAGATCTCTATAACGTTGCCCTACCGCTTCATCACTTGAATAGCCGAATATTTTCTCAGCTGCCGGATTCCAATCTATAACCCTGAAATCCTTTCCCCAACTGATCACCCCTAAAGGAGTCTGTTCAATATGCAGTTTCAGCCACATCTCAGCTTCACGCAAATTTTTCATCATCTGATATTGATCAGTCACATCATGGAAAACCAGTATCCCCCCAATGATATCTCCAAGGTTGTTTTTAATTGGGGCTGCGCTATCTGCAACCTGATATTGCTCACCATTTTTTGCTATTAGGCTAGCACTGCTATTCAGAGTCACTACCTTCCCGGTAGACAGGGCTGCGTCAACAGGATTTTCAACTTGCTGGCCGGTTCTTGTATCTATAATTGGAAATATGTCCTTAATATTTTTTCCGATTGCATCCTCGAAAACCCAGCCCGTCAACTGCTCTGCAACAGGATTCATGCGTGCAATAGAACCCTCAAAATCTGTTGCAATAACCGCGTCACCAATACAGTCCAGAGTTAATGAGAGGTTTTCTTCGCTCTCCCTCAACGAGGTCACTGATTGGTTTAATTGATGTTGCATACTGGTTAATGCAGCTAGCAAAATATCCAGCTCATCTTCGGAGCGTTTTTTCCGGCGATCAAGGGTCATGGTTTGATCAATATTTGAAAGTTCAATGCGGCCTGCAAAATCGGCTATGTCGCGGAGGTGCCGGGTAACATTACGGTTAAATAATACTAAAACCAAACCGGAAACCAGGAAGATTTGCATAGTAATAACGGCAATTGCGGAAATCGCTCGAGAAAAAAAACGATCAAGAAAATCCGTACTTGATGCAACAATACTTAACTTGGCAATTTTGAGTTCTTTCCCCTGAAAGCTATAGTTAATGGGGAAATTTTTCTCGATGAGATTATCTGTAGGCAGCGTACCAACCTCCGCCAGAACACGGCCATTCTCCGTAACCGATACATATTGAACGGCATCAAGCCTCTGTATACCGATCAAATCAAGTTTTAATGAATCGATATCCGCAACCCATACACGCTCACTAATACTGGACAGGTGGCTACGCCCCATCTCTTCTACCTTCTTTTCAATTTGTACCAGATCTGTGTTTAGAAGCGCGTACAAATACAGACTAGCGCTAACTGCTATAATGGAGATGCTTGCCAACAAAACACTCCACACCATCCGCCTGGCAAGATGGCTTGAAAATATCCGACTAACGGAACCCATCAGCATCTCCTCTATCGAATAAGCTCATTGCTTTTAAATAACATGCCTGAATCAGGGTTGATGATTTTCGACAATGGCCCGAAATGTCCCATCATTTTTCATTTCCCGCAAAGACTGAGCTAATTTTGGAACCAGGTCGCGATGTTTTTTATGTAGATAAGTATAGGTCGGCACCGCCGAAAGCGTTGATTGACTGGCTAAAATGCCTGTCACCCCATGATGTTTGATAAAATCATCACCGATATCGCGTACAAAAGCAGCATATTGAACGCGTCCATTTTTTATCATGTCGAACAGCTGACTAGCCTTGTTGACCCTTGTAACAAGAGCGGATTCCGGTATATTTTCTTCAATTATTTTCATCCCGATAATCACGGCCACGGATTTATTTTTTAATGATGCCCAATCTTCAATCTGGCTAGCTGACTGGAGTGAGAATACAACAAACTCAACATCCAACAGCGATTCCGAAACACGAACAAGATCAGGGAAGCGTTGTTCAATTGCGCGGGTACGAAGCAGCTCACCATCCACACCTCCAGAATCAGCCATCAACAAACTTCTCTCTGCCGGTAACGGCACAACCTTCAAATCATAACCAATACGAGACAGCGCTTCTTTAAGTACCTTGTCCCCTAAACCTTGATGATCATCCGTATGAAAATAGTATGAAGTGATATCGGGTGTGGTGAGTGTTAAAACGGGGCGGGCGTATGAACCCAGAGAGGTCGCACTCATACAAATTGCGATTAGCAACCTTAGGGGAAAACTGACTGATTTCAAATAAGGGGACACGTTATTTTTCCTTCTATTTTTAGTTCGTCAGGCTTGAGTCAACCCATAAAATAATGCAACCGGTTAAACTAAACACAAAATATGGGTTCCCATATCGGTAAATCAATAACCCTGAAACATTGCCTTTGCCGCTACTGGAAAATCCGGTTAGTGCAGGTATACACCAGATGCCGACCATCGCGAGCAAAACCTACCAATATAATATTAGCCTGTTCTGATAACTGTACCGCAAGATTGGTGGGAGCGGATACCGCCACTAACATACCCACTCCCATTGCTGCCGCTTTTAATACCAGTTCGTAACTGGCGCGACTGGAAATCAGAACAAAACAGTCCGCTCGTTTTTGTTTATCTTTTAAATCTGCACGTTTGCAGGCTTCACCATAAACTTTATCCAACGCATTATGCCGACCTATATCTTCACACAGTATTTGAATATCGCCGATGTTAGAACAAAGAGCAGCCCCGTGAACTGCGCCGGTTATCTGCTGTAATGGCTGTTGTGACTCAAGTTGTCGAACGGCATTTTCTATCGCCTGGTGTTGATAGGTTGGACTGACTGCCAGCGGCTCTGGTTGACGGATTACCTGTTCGAGGGATTCTGAACCACATAATCCACAGCCTGTACGACCGGTCATATTACGGCGGCTTTGCTTTAATCGGACAAAGCATTCAGGACTGATCTGCATCGCGATCTCTATACCCTGTTCCCGATAATGTATATCTAGCTCATAGAGCTGTTCGGGCTGATCGAGAATACCTTCGCTAAGGCTAAAACCAAGGGCAAAGGCTTCAAGGTTGCTAGGGGTCGCCATCATCACCACATGGGATATACCGTTATAAACCAGTGCTACGGCGGTTTCTTCAATCAGTTGGTCGGTTACGGTTTGGACATCACCATTGCGCCACTCCTGCAGATCAACTGCTGAAACCACCGTATGATCAGGATTAGACAGATCAACGGGTTTTTCTTGAGGCATTTTCATGCGAAGGGCTTTTCCTGTTTTTGGCTTTGATGTTTTTCCCGCACTGTCCTTTCCTCTGTCCGTTTCCCTTTTCTATAACCCTCCTGCTGTTTACTAAACTCGGCCTGGCGTTTTTGCCACTGCGATGGCTCGGTCACTTTACTGAGCTGTACAGCAGTGACTTTGTATTCCGGACAGTCGGTGGCCCAGTCAGCGTTATCAGTGGTGATCACATTGGCACCGGACTCAGGAAAGTGAAAGGTGGTGTAGACCACCCCGGGCTGTACCTTTTCGCTTATTGAAGCTCGCAGTACGGTATTTCCGACTCGGCTCTGAACGCCCACCCAGTCACCATTTCCGATACCACGTTCCTCCGCATCCTGTGGATGCAGCTCCAGAATATCTTCATGGTGCCAGCTAATATTGGCAGTACGGCGAGTCTGTGCGCCAACATTGTATTGGCTGAGTATACGGCCGGTAGTGAGCAGCAATGGGAACCGGCGGCTGGCGCGTTCATCGGTCGGCACAAATTCGGTTACTGCGAAAAAGCCCTTGCCGCGAGTAAATTGCTCGACATGCATGGTTGGTGTGCCTTCGGGGGCCGCTTCGTTGCAGGGCCACTGGATGCTGCCCAATTCATTGAGTTTGGTATAACTCACCCCTTCAAAGGTTGGGGTCAAACGTGCGATCTCATCCATGATTTCACTGGGATGCTCATAGTTCATCTCCATACCCATCGCCTGCGCCAGGCCCTGGGTAGTTTGCCAGTCCGCCAGACCCGCAAGAGGTGGCATCACCCGGCGTACCGGCGAGATACGGCGTTCGGCATTGGTGAAGGTGCCATCCTTCTCTAAAAAGGAGGAGCCGGGCAGAAATACGTGAGCGTACTTTGCGGTCTCATTAAGAAAAAGGTCCTGCACAATCAGGCAATCCAATGCTCGAAGGGCCGCTTCGACATGCTGGGTATTGGGGTCTGACTGGGCGATATCTTCGCCCTGGCAATAAAGCCCTTTGAAGTTTCCATCGAGTGCTGCATCCAGCATATTGGGGATACGCAAACCCGGTTCGCTGTCGAGACTGACATTCCAGTCCGACTCAAACTGGCTTCGCGCTTTATCATCAGACACCGGACGATAACCCGGCAGTTCGTGGGGAAAGGAGCCCATATCGCAAGAACCTTGCACGTTATTCTGGCCCCGCATCGGATTTACCCCCACGCCCTCGCGGCCAAGGTTGCCGGTTAGCATTGCAAGATTCGCGATACCTAATACGGTGGTGGAGCCCTGACTATGTTCGGTTACGCCAAGTCCATAATAGATCGCACCATTGCCTGCGTTGGCATACAGCCGCGCGGCATTGCGCAGGTCAGCGGCGGGTACTCCGGTAATCTGCTCGGTTACTTCGGGGGAATGACTGGGGTTTTCAATAAAGGTACGCCACTGCCGGTAGGCAGGCTCTTCACATCGTTCGTTAATAAAGGCTGTATCTTCCAGACCTTCGGTAATAATCACGTGGGCAAACGCATTGACGATGGCGACGTTGGTGCCGGGGCGTACGGGCAGATGGTAATCCGCTCGCACATGCGGTGCGTCCACCAGCTCTATTTGTCGCGGATCAATCACAATCAGTTTCGCGCCCTGTCGCAAGCGTTTTTTGAGACGCGATGCAAACACCGGGTGGGCATCGGTGGGATTAGAGCCCATCACAATAATTACATCGGCTTTTTCTACCGAGATAAACGACTGGGTACCGGCGGAAGCGCCAAGGGTGGTTTTAAGGCCGTAGCCGGTCGGGGAATGGCAAACCCGCGCACAGGTATCGATGTTGTTATTACCAAAACCAGCTCTCACCAGTTTTTGTACCAGCCAGACCTCTTCATTACTGCATCGCGATGAGCTGATCGCACCGATGCTTTTACGACCATGTTGATGCTGAATTTCCCGTAGCCGTTGCGCCGCGTAAGCGAAGGCCTCATCCCAGCTAACTTGCTGCCAGGGTTCATCAATACTGCTACGAATCATCGGTGTGGTGATTCGATCCGGATGGGTAGCATAACCAAAGGCAAAACGCCCCTTCACACAGGCGTGGCCTTCGTTGGCTTTGCCATCTTTCCAGGGTGTCATATTCACCAATGTGTTGCCGCGCATTTCAGCCCGAAAGCTACACCCTACCCCGCAGTATGCGCAGGTAGTAATGACGCTGTGTTCCGGTTGTCCCCACTTGAGAATGCTGGTTTCGGTCAATGTAGCGGTGGGGCAAGCATCTACGCAGGCGCCGCAGGATACGCAGTCAGATTCCATAAAGGACTGGTTCTGGCCGGGGCTGACTTTGCTATCAAACCCACGACCATCAATGGTTAGCGCAAAGGTGCCCTGGGTCTCCTCGCAGGCTCGTACACAACGGGAGCAGACAATACATTTGGCCGGATCAAAACTGAAATAGGGGTTGGACTGGTCTTTCTCTGCATCGAGGTGATTAGCGCCATCGTAGCCGTACCGCACTGCGCGTAGCCCTACTTCTCCGGCGGTATCCTGTAGTTCACAGTTGCCATTGGTTGGGCAGGTCAGGCAGTCCAACGGGTGATCGGAAATATACAGTTCCATCACATTGCGACGTAGATCAGCGATTTTGTCGGTCTGGGTTGAAACCATCATGCCATTTTCTGCCGGCGTGGTGCAGGAAGCGGGGTATCCTTTACGACCTTCGATTTCGACCAGACAGATACGGCACGAACCGAAGGGCTCAACCGAATCCGTCGCACACAGCTTGGGTATTTTGATGCCCACTTCAGAGGCTGCACGCATCACCGATGTACCTGCGGGTACGGTAATCTGCACGCCATCTATTTCAAGCTCGATAGATTCAGTCGATACCTGAGCCGGCGTGCCGAAATCCTTTTGAGGTTGGTAGTACTTCAGCATGGCGTTTCACCTCTTCCAGCATCTATTCCCACACCTGAGATGGCTTGTGGCTCAATACCAAAATCTTCTGGGAAATGCTGTAACGCACTACGTACCGGTGATGGTGTTAAGCCTCCCATTGCGCACAAAGAACCATGCTCCATGGTGTCGCACAGATCATGCAGCAGAATCAGATTGTTTTCTCGCTCGGATCCTTCGCCAGTACAAATTTTGTCGATCACCTCTACGCCACGGGTAGAACCGATACGGCATGGGGTACATTTCCCGCAGGACTCAACCGCACAAAACTCCATTGCGAATCGCGCCTGTTGGGACATGTCCACGCCATCATCAAACACTACAACGCCACCGTGACCGAGCATCGCACCAATCTCAGAGAAACTCTCATAGTCGAGCTTAATATCAAGCTGGGATTCGGTTAGATAAGCGCCCAATGGGCCGCCCACTTGTACGGCTTTTATCGGTCGTCCGCTCGCGGTTCCACCACCGTAGTCTTCAATCAACTCCCGTAATGTTGAGCCAAAGGGCAGCTCGACAAGGCCGCCACGTTTGATATTTCCCGATAACTGCATCGGCAATGTGCCGAGGGAGCGACCAGTACCGAGATTTTTATAGGTTTTTGCACCATTCGCCAAAATGCCTGAAACACTGGCCAGAGTCAGCACGTTGTTGATCACCGTTGGCTGACCAAACAAGCCTTCGATAGCAGGTAGCGGCGGCTTGGCTCGCACCATGCCGCGCTTGCCCTCAAGGCTATCGAGCAGCGCGGTTTCTTCGCCACATATATAGGCGCCAGCACCGAGACGAATTTCGAGATCAAAGCGCTGATCGCTACCGGCAATATTATTGCCTAGATAACCACCGGCGTAGGCAGCCTCTATCGCGATTGTTAATTTTTCAAGAGCCTTCGGATATTCTGAACGTAGATAGATATAGCCCTGGACTGCACCGGTTGCGAGGCCAGCAATGGTCATTCCTTCAATCAATTGCAACGGATCAGCTTCCATCAACAGGCGATCCGCAAAGGTACCGGAGTCACCTTCATCAGCATTACAAACAATGTACTTTTTTTCTAACTCAGGGTGAGGGTTTTTATTAGTCGGCGCATCCAGTACGGTTTGCCATTTGATGCCGGTGGGAAAAGCTGCACCACCACGGCCCCGCAAACCCGAAGTTTTCATCTCATCCACGATCGCCTGAGTGCTCATGCTCAACGCACGTTTCAAACCCAGATATCCGCCCAACGCTTTATAGGATTCCAGCGACAAAGGATCAACCAGACCCGCACATTCGAAATTAAGCCTTCGCTGGTTTTTTAAGTAGGGAATGTCCTGCGTTAACCCCAAACTCAATTCACTGCTTTGGTTGCCTTTGTGAAAACCTGCTTCAAACAACCGCGCCACGTCGGATGATTGAATCGGCCCATAGGCAACACGCCCTTCAGGTGTTTCAACCTCAACCAGTGTTTCTAACCAGAACAAACCACGAGAACCATAACGCAGTAACTCGATATTAAGGTCACGCCGCGCGGCCTCCGCAACAATAGCCTGTGCTACCGCATCGGCCCCTATAGCGCAGGCGCTGGTATCGTCAGCGACATAGATTCGAATCGGTTCCGGTTCATTCGAAATAACTGGCGTTACATGAGCATGAGAATCATCAGGCTGTTCGACGAGGCTTTCCAGCAGACCATCAAAACGGGCAATATCAACGCGACCATAGACCTTGTCATTTATCTGAACCGAAGGACCACAGGCACAGTTGCCTAAACAGTAGACCGGCTCGAGGGTGATTAAACCATCGGTGCCGGTTTCACCAAACTCGATGCTCAACGAGTCTTTGATCTGTATTTCCAGCTCACGGCTACCTGAAGCCTGGCAGGCCTCGGCTCTACATATCTTTACAATATGCTTTCCCGTTGGTTCGGTGCGGAAATGATCATAAAAGCTGATCACACCGTGTACTTCAGCGCGGGACAGGTTTAGTGCAGCCGCAATCTCCGAAACTGATTCAGCTGGAAGATATCCGAGTTCGTCCTGAATTCTGTGCAGAACAGGCAACAATGCACCGGGCAGGTTTTTCATCTGCACCAACATCTCATCAGTTATCGAGCTGATTGTTGCGCTATCCATTTTCATTCCAAAAAATGCGCTGCTCAAGCTGAGCTTATTTGAACCTGATCTGTCAGGCCTTTATTATTTCCCGTTATCATAGAACAATTGATGATTTGCAGAAACAGCCTGTAAAAAAGTAAAGTAGACAAAAAACAATAAAGGTTTAGATATGGAAAAGGTACATTTTAGAATCAGCAATAATGTTGGCCGCATCAACTTTGATGATGATAAGGCCAATGCCATGAATCCTGCTTTTTTCAAGGAGCTTCATTCAGCCCTTGATCAGATGGAGAAACACAAGGTTAAGGTACTGGTTTTAAGTGGTAGAGACACTATTTTCTGTGCCGGCCTCGATCTCAAACACCTGGCTGCGATTGATGCACAGGAAAATGCCAGGTTCACCCAGATGTTTGCCCGCACCATGTTACGGCTGTTTACCTTTCCTATTCCGACTATTGCTGCGGTGTCGGGCCATGCGATTGCGGGCGGCTGTATTTTGACGATGGCCTGTGACTACCGGATCGTACAGAACGGTGATTATCGCATTCAAATGAATGAGATCAGAAATAAGATGTCTGTACCCAAATGGATGAGCATGATCGCCAGCCATGCAGTTCCCTCACACCGTATGACCGAATTCATATTGCACGCCCGGATCTATTCCCCCGAGGAGGCGTACAGGCTCGAATTTGTGCATGAATTATGTGAAGACGCGGATCAGCTAAAAGCGGCGGTTGAAGCCAAGATCGATGATCTTAAGGAGCTGGATAGCAAAAGTTACGCGATCACGAAAAAGTGGGAGCGCAATACACTATCGGAAAAAGCCCTGTCGCACCTGAAAGATGTACAGGCCATCAACTATTGATCTCGAGTGAAATGATTCCACTGATCAATGCCGAACCAGAACCCGAAACCGACACAACCTGCTCCAGCTGCGAAGCCTGTTGCTGTCGGTTTGAGGTTTTTATATTTTCCGATACCGGGGTGCCTGACAGGCATATGGAAGAAGATGAATGGGGCGGCAGAACCATGGCGCGACTTGATGATGGTTGGTGTTCGGCACTAGACCGCAATAGCATGGCCTGCACGATCTACAAACAACGCCCCGATATATGCAGGGAACTTGAAATGGGTGGTAACGAGTGTATTTCGATTCGTGCGGATTACTGAAAATAGGATCTCTATTGCATGTGAATAGTTAACACTGGAATACAGCGCATCTGCACAAGTCACCAGATAACCAGTCCCGCTGAAATCCCAATCAGCAGCAAACCGCTAATGTCCTTTATATTTACCTTTTCTTTCAACCAGAATATTGACAGCAGGATAGAGAAAAAAATCTCGATCTGACCCAGGGTTTTTACATAGGGTACCGCCTGTATCGACATTGCGGTAAACCAGCCGAGTGAACCGGCACAACCGACAAACCCCGTGAGAAACAGCAATTTTGGTCTATGTAAAAGATCAGAAAAGGTACTCCTCTCTTTTAGAAAGATATAGATCACCAGAATAACGGTCTGTATCAACAGTACAAACAACAACACCCAGGCCGCCCGAAACAGCACAGGAAGATCAGAGGTGATACTGGCTTCCCTCACCCACAGGGAAGTGAGCGCAAAGGATCCGCCGCAGCACAAACCAATCAGGAAGGTACCCACTGAAATATCGCGAAAACCCGATCGGCTACTGAGTATAAATACCGCTACGCTACCCACTAGCACACCAATCCAGCCCAGTACCGACAGGCTGGTGCCGAAGAAGAAAATCCCCAGTACCGCAGCTATCAATGCTTCGCTTTTGGCCAGTCCGACTCCGGTAGAAAAATTCTTTTGTTTGAACAGTTTGACCATCAGGACAGTGGCCAATATCTGCATCAAGGAAGCACCAATAATGTAGCCAACGAACTGCTGATTGAATTGAATCAGATCAGTATCAGGTTTCCACCAATACAATGTAGCCAGGTAGCAACCCGCAAGAGGTGTAGCAAACAAAAACCGTGACAGGGTGACACCGGTTACACTGACCTGTTTGCTGAGCTGGTTTTGAAAGGCATTCCTCCATGACTGCATGAAGGCAGCCAGAAGGGTAAAGCTAATCCACATATTGTTCCTTAGACTGACTTTGCTCGCCGGTCATCGGGCTTGATCCGATAGATCAGTCAATCAATTCACTTAAACCATGAAAAACCAGCTCGCTGTAGCTGACAATACCCGCTACTTCACCATCTGTAATTACCGGAGCTTTGGAAAAACCGAAGCTATCAAAAAGCCGCGCGCAGTATCGTACATCCAGCTCAGGATCTACCTGCACGACAGGTTTTGACATAATTTCGTATACGTTTACCCGGTTGGGTGCTTTGTCTTTTGCGAGCACTTTTTTCACAATATCAGAGAGCAAAACAATACCGAACGCATCGTGCTCAGTACGTTTTTTTACGATCACGATTTCCGCGTCGTGCTCCTTCATCAGATCAAGCGCTTCTTTAACGGTGGCCATGCAATCCAGCTCCAGATGGCGTTCTACCATTACATCTTTGACCTTGATTACTTTTCTACTCATGACAAATCCTCCGTAGCATCATCAACAATTGTTTGAGCCTGATGGGCAACTCCCACCGCATCCTCTACATCAACCTGAAAGGCAATACCGGTTCCCGGTTTTGCATCAAACTTACCTACCCTGCCAATCTCTTCCAGAATATGGCGGCTGCGATGCTCCTCTACTAAAAACAACACCACATCCCGCTGTGTTTCCAGCGACAGGCCAAAAAAGGTTTTGCTCTTTTTTAATCCTTCGCCACGAGCATTACTGATCACCGTTGCGCCAGTTGCACCGGCATCTCTCGCGGCATCCATTACTGCATCGGTTTTATCATCTTCGACAAAAACCATAATCATTTTGAAGTGCATAGCTTCAACTCCCCATTCTTAATAATTATTTTATTCTTCAGTTTCTTTTCGTTTTATAAGTGCCTGTTTCACACCCTGTGCTCGTATCTCGGACAGCTGCGCATAGGCCATGACCGATATCACTGGAAACAAACTTGCGAAGGCGATCAAACCAAACCCGTCAATCAGCGGGTTTCTTCCTGGAACGGTTTCCGATAGACCCAAACCCAAAGCAGCCACCAGCGGCACGGTTACGGTGGAAGTGGTCACACCGCCCGAATCATAAGCAAGCGGGATAATCATTTTGGGCGCGAACGAAGTCTGGATCACCACGACAACGTAACCGGCGATGATGTACCAGTGGATTGGATCACCCACCACAATCCGGTAGCAACCCAGGGAGATACCAAATGCGACACCAATCGCAACCGCAATCCGTAACCCCCAGACACCAATTGCACCACCGGAAACTTCATGGGCTTTTATCGCGACAGCCATTAGGGATGGCTCTGCAATAGTGGTGCTGAATCCAATCAGGAATGCGAACAGGTAGACCCAGTAATAATCCAGCCAGTCGATCGCACCTACAGCTGAGGCTAACTGCTCTACCGATTCCACCCCATGAATAAATAGCGGATCGGTTAGCTGTGCAGCCATCAATCGACCGAGGGGAAACAGACACCACTCAAGACCCAACAGAAAGAAGGATAGACCGATCAAAACCCAGACAAATCCGGAAAGAATTTGTGCAAGGTTGGCGGGTTTCTTTCGAATGACAAAAAACTGGAAACCGAAGATAATAACCGCAATAGGCAGTACGTCGGTAAGAGTACCCAGGGTTGTGGTCAGTAGATCGGCAAAGATATTCATCAGATAATCATGCCGTATGCCATCACGAAGATGATCGGCGTCAACGATGCAAAGGCGATGAGGCCGAAACCATCAATCATCGGGTTACGACCGCGAATGGATGATGCCAGCCCTACTCCAAGAGCAGTCACCAGCGGAACCGTGATGGTCGATGTGGTTACACCGCCGGAGTCATAAGCAATGCCAATAATCTCCTTCGGCGCAAACATCGTCATGATCATCACCAGCACATACCCGCCGATAATAATCCATTGAATTGGCCAGCCCTTAAGGATACGCACCACACCAATCACAATCGCAATACCCACCGACAACGCCACGGTCAGACGTAAACCGGTGGCATACTGCAGCCTGGCCTCATCTGTGGATTCAATCATATTGCCATTTGCGGCCACATTGGCCGCCTCCGCCGCCACCGCAATCAACGCGGGTTCCGCAACGGTTGTGCCAAAGCCCAGACAGAAAGCAAAAGCGATCAACCAGAACACACTGCCTTTGCGGGCGAATGCATTGGCCATCGATTCGCCGATGGGAAACAAGCCCTGCTCAAGGCCATGAATAAAAAAGGTCAGCCCGATGATGACAAACAACACACCCATCAGTAATTGACCAATGTTGGGTAGTGGCTGCTGCAACACAAAAAACTGAAAAAACAGGATGACCAGCACAATAGGTAGCAGGTCGCGGATGCTGCTTAGCATCGACCACATCAGTTTTATCATTGTACTTTTCAAGAAGAGCGGGCCTTATATAAAACGCTTATGACAAGCTTGGCGGAGTACGAGATCTGAACCTGTTAACAATGCCTAAAAAACCTTGAATTCGCAATCTCATATCGGCAAATAGTTGTTCAAAATCAACCGAGAAAGCACACCAAAACAGAGGTTCCAGCGGTATACTATCGCCCTCTTTAGATAGAAATGGTGAGAAACAAAGATGCGTTGTGCACTGATTGTTGCGGTTGCTGAAAATGGCGTTATTGGTATCGACAATAAAATGCCCTGGCATATTCCCGCCGACCTTAAATATTTCAAAAAAGTCACCATGGGCAAACCGATGCTGATGGGGCGTAAAACCTTTGATTCATTCGGTAAGCCACTGCCCGGTCGGCCCCATATCATCATCAGCCGGGATACCGGGTTGCAGATAGAAGGGGTCGAGGTTAGAAACAGTACCGAGGAAGGGTTCGAACTAGCCAAAGCCACCGCTGAGGCGATGGGCCTAGAAGAATTTATGCTGATTGGCGGCGCCAACATCTATCAACAACTACTGCCTAAAGTGGATCGCATCTACCTCACAGATGTTCATGCAAGCTATGAAGGGGATGCATTTTTTCCCCAGTACGATAAACAACAGTGGCGGGAAGTGAGCCGTGAAGATATTGAACCTGATCAGGGGACTCCGGGCTATTCATTACTGGTGCTAGACCGAATCAGATAACGAGTGTATTGCATCAAGCTATATGCAGAGATAGCTGCCCGCCAGGCGGAAGGCTACAGGGCTAGCGTGAGCTCTGCCCATCATCCACTTTAATAAAGGTACCGGTCACACATTCGGAAGAGGGTGAAACCAGAAACAGCAGTGTGCTATCCAACTGGTCTGGCTCACACATTCGTTTGCGGGGAAATGCATCACTAAAATCACCCACCCGGTCAATCTTGCCCTGGGTCATCTCTGTTCTGAAGGCCCCTGGCGCAATGGCGTTCACATTAATATGGAAAGGTGCCCACTCTACCGCCAGGGCTTCGGTCATTCGAATAACACCCGCCTTGGTGATGGCATACAGGGATGCGCTCGATTGGGTACCAATATTAAACGCGGCAATCGATGAGATATTGACGATACGGCCAGGGCGTTTCTCCTTCATCAATCGTCGTGCAATTTCGCAGGACAGCACGTAGGGGCCGATCATATTGGTGCCGAAGACGTTATCAATTAACTCATCGGACATCTTGGTGGCACGCTGCGCGTCGGGAATCCCGGCATTGTTCACCAGAATCGTAATAAGCCCCAGTTTTTGCTCTGCTTCAGCCACCGCGGATTTGATGTTGTCACGATCCCTCATATCCAGCGCAATAGGCTCGCAAATACCACCTTCGGCCCGTATCTCTTCCGCCAGGGCTAGTAGTCTTTCAACCCGTCGTCCGGTTATCACTACTTTAGCACCGCAGCTCGCCAGTACGCGGGCGAAGCGCTCGCCTAATCCTGAAGTGGCCCCCGTCACAAATGCAACATCAGCAGAGAGATCCAGGGAGAAATTAGGGGTCGTATTATTACTCATCTATTTGTCCGTACTTATTGAAACCTTTTACAGGAGAACCCATTTTTGATGCAATCACTCGATTATCAAGGGTTCTGGGGGCGCGATTTACAACGGAGAGCAACTAGTTATTCTTCCAGCATCTCTCCAGAACCACCAAAGTCCGCTGGTAGATCTTTGAATTTTGGCAATCCATCCGGTACCGACATGGTTCTTTCACCGTAAAACACATGGAATACACCGGAGTGCGCTAATCCCGGTACGATGTTGAGATACACATCGGTCTTACCCATCTCAGGATGCCTGGTCATGATATGCCCGCCACATTCGGTACAGAATTTCCGGTGACTAGCTTCAGTCTTTGCGAAGGAACCAAGCTTGTCTTTCCCTTCTGTCACCCGCACAGCATCAGATGACCACAAACTAAACGCATTGATCGGTGCCCCGGCCCAGCCCGCACAATCTGTACAATGGCAATATCCCATCGCTTCTGGTTCACCAGCAATCTCGATCTTTACCGCATCACAAAAACAGCTACCTATATGTGTATCAGTCATCGTTTTACTCTCCTGTATCGAAGTTAGTAGGCTAACGTACCTACACAAGCAGGTCTGCTGTGACTTTATACACAGTTGCTCGCTGAAATAGCAATCCAGAAACGCCGCGGCACAATATTGTGAACTGTTCGACAAACGTCATCGGCGCCTTACCAGCAGCTACGTTAATGTCAGCTATCCCATCCCCCTGATTGGGCAGAAACTCAAAACCCCTCCTATACTAAGTTGATCTAGGCTCCGGAATTAGCGACAAGCCACAATCCATGGACACTGTTGTGCAGGTATGCATGCGAGGAGTTTTCGGTTGCGGGTCAGTTTGGCTGACCATTCAGAGCCGCACAAATGCCAGGTTGTCGGGTTCGACATTAGTCTACCTCGATTTATACATAGAATTAGCAACACATACAAATTGAAGCCATAGCCAGAACAAACATGAAGACCAAAAAAAACAATATTGATAGGAATTATAACTGTCTGGACAGCAGCCAGGAACGGCGAAGCACCGCAGATTGCACCTTAATCAGATCGAAACAAACCACATCTATGCCCAGTAAAATAGCAGTAAGTTTATTAGTTGCTCTAATTTCAGGTTTTGCTTTTGCAGCTCCCCCGGGAGCTCCGACCCACACAATCGTTCGGCCGAGTTACAAGCCTTCCGTCACTGCCAGCAAAGTCACGCCAAAGGTCGAAACAGAAAAGAAAGAAGAGAGGAAAACTGAGGAAAAAACAGAGAAGAAAGCGGTCCACGATGAAACTGTCGATACGAAGGCACTTCAAATTTCACCCTATCCGGTCAGCGGGAAAATTAAGTGGTCAAACAAAGCGGATAAAGAACGAAAATCTTTCTACAGTGAGATAGCAAAACGTTCTGACAAGATACTTCTGAACGACGGGCTATTCTGGCAGGATACTGATGATAATAAAGAAAAAATTACCGGCCCGATTGCAGCAGCCAAATACTGCCAAGCACTGGTTATCGATATAGATGGACTGGCCATAAGCGGATTTCGATCGCCAAAAACAAGCGAATCCAGCAAAGCGAATAAGATCAAATTTAAAACAGCAGGGCCAGGAGGCAAGACCAGCAACAAAAAACGTACCGGCGCCTACAGCGCTCACAAAAAAAACAGTGACTTCACAAGATGTGTATCAGACAAACTTGAATTAAAAACCGCAACGCTACACGATATAGCGCTTTTCCTGTCGAAGAGCAAAAAGGATTACCTGGAGTCACTTGAAAAAGCGGTAAATATAAAATATGGAAAGCCAGTGCTCGTTGCCAGTTTTGAGTCGAAGCGACTTACAGCAGATATCACATCACGGGAGATAAAAAAAGGCGCTTATTCAACACCGTCAGAATTAAACAATGTATTAAAATTGCATCAGGATATCCTGGTTAAAAACCTATCTTCCAGAGATAAATCGATCACCATTAAAGGTGTCTACAACTTCAAACACGAAACCATAATAGAGGTAAAGATTAACAAACAACTACAGGGGTTTAGCCTGGGAAAACTGAATTCCAACTACGCAATTGTTGATGCAAGCAAGAAAAAAGGTGGCGGCGGGTGGAGTGACAAAAAACCGAAATTCAAGCATTTCCCATATCAACCCGGCAATATTTACTACGCGTTACAAAAAGGCAGCAAAGTCTATTTTTCGGTTCCTAGAATCACATCAAATAAATTTGATTTCGTAAGTTCATTTATTGGTGGCTCAAGTACCGGTATAAAAAATGTAAAACTTAGATACAGGATACCGTCTTCGGAAGATTTTTCACAATTTGAATTCGCCGCAAAATCTATAATCACTATCGAAAATGGAAAATTTGATCCACTTAAAAACACAATAGATAAGAGCGGGTTTGTTCCAACAATCAACCTGACCATAACAGATGGCCTCGTAAGGTTTTGGTCTATAGACGAAGTTGATCGCTATAAGGATGATTTGGAGAAGAAACACGCGAAGAAAAACCAGCCCGTTGTTCTAAAACCGGTACAGGTAGCTTCCAAACCGAAGCCGAAGCCGAAGCCGAAAAAAGCCACCAAAAAACCGAAACCTGATCCAAAAGCGGTATTGGCACTCTCTTACAATAGCATCAGTGAACTCAACAAGTTCATCGTCCAATATCCAGATATCAAGCATACGGCAGAGGCAACCAAGCAGATATTTGATCTTTCGTACAATAGCATCAGCAAACTAAATACGTTCATTATTCAACATCCAAAATCCGAACTAACCGGGGCCGCGGTTACGCAAATATTGGCACTCTCATACAATAGTGCCGATGATCTCAATCAATTTATCAAAGACCACCCTGATAGCACGCTTACCTCCAAGGCAACCAAGCAAATTGCCGTTCTGGATAAAAAGCGCAGGCAAAAAGAGCAAGCCTATAAAGAATACAAAAAGGATCATGCGTATGGAACAGTCGTTGGGCCGCGTACAATCGACAGCGCAAAATATCTCGGCGGTCTCATATGGCAAGATACTGAAACTAATTCTTCATATAAATCACACACGTATTCAGCAGCACAAAAATACTGTTCCAGTCTAGATTTGTTGAGCGTTGATAAATGGCGGCTTCCTAGCAAAGCTGATTTCGAAGAACTGGATCAAGATATTTCGCAACTAACCCATAAGGTGCACTCTTCAGATAGATTGAATTTTTATTTTACCGAAACGGATCAATGCAAAAAGGATGGCAAGTCCAAAGCATCTGCCAACAGATGTGTCTATGTCGCTGACATCAGCGCTGATAAAAAACCGCAAATTGGCAAGCTAGATAAGAGTTCGACCGCGTCCGTCAGGTGTGTGCTGAGCACTTACAACTACAACAAGCATCAGAAGCAACTCGCATCGGTGAATATCAAAGAGGGTGGATTTGACGGATACCTAAACTCTTTTAGAGCCACTGGAAACCAGAACAATATCCAGAAGGCGTATAAGTACGCCAAGGGCCAGGATGACAAAGCGACAATCGAACTAGCATTGATTGAACACTTTGGCATTGATTCCGCATTCGAAGTCAGCGGAAAATTACAGAGCCAGAATGATACAGACGGAACATCATCTGAGATCGATGCCTGGACTACTGATTCGATAGATCCTGACGGCGGTGCAGTCGTAAACATTACAGCAAGCAAAAAGGGCAGCTCCAACATCCATCTCAAGCACGGTTCATTCAAGGTGAAAGTGCATGTCAGGCTGGATCTTCGTTACAAAACAGCCAGCAAGGGATCAAGAAAAACCGAAGTGGAATATTTCGAACAAACAACCTGGATAACACTGGATAAAGCCAATAACTTTAGCAACTCAACACAACTGGATTTCGATGCGCTCTCTCAGGCCGCAGCACAGAAAAAGGGATCCAAAACCTCCAGAAAACTTGAGAGTATCAGCCCGACCATATCCTTTGACGGTATTGAGCAGATATAACCCAGGTATTCTTCAGGCACCCACGCAGCTATAACTAATGCGGGAACGCAGGTCATTCACGGCGCTGAAACATTGCCTGCTTATTCACCTATGTCCAGATAAGATCACCTGGCTATAGGCCAGGTATACGCAGATTAGAGAAAGGGGTCATTGAGAGTAGCCGGACATAGTGTCACAGCAAATTTGAAATTATCGTCTTGAGATGGGAGTTACTTTAGTAGCTGCTCTATCAGAGCCCGCTGTCAAATTAGATTCGATAGCTTTTCCATATCCAGCACGTAGATGGTATTGCCACGGATATCAACAACTGTAGCTACAAATGGCCATTCTGATGATCCCATGCCCTCCTCTAACACTACCAGTGATGATTCATCAACAAATAGCATTCGTGGCAAGCGATAAAAATCTATTGCCACATACGCGTACCTGTCATTGAATGAGAGTGTACGGCATATCAATACACGCCTTGTCTCCCCCTTCGCTTCAGCCGGTATATCATCCACCTCATTAAATGATACGAGTGGTACGGTTAATCCACGCCATTCAACACCACCCTGAACCCAGGGTGAATCGTGTTCCAGCGGTATAATTTCCAGATGATAGAGGATTTCGGCAACCACCGTTGCGGGCAGTAACAGGTTACAGCTCTCACGCCAGGGAACGTAGTATGCGTGCAGCTGGCGAGCAGCCTGGCTAATAGCTTCAGTCATTGGCATCTTCTTCTAACAAAGTGTGGACACATTCCAGCAGTTCCGGTTCGTGAAAAGGTTTTCCGAGGTAATATTTCACACCTAGCTCCATACCTTTCTGCACGTGTTTCTTACCGGTTCTGGATGTAATCATAATAATTGGAACATTCTTTAACCTGGAGTGATTCTTCATCTGATGAGCAAGTTCGTATCCGTTCATTCGTGGCATTTCCACATCTAACAACATCACATCAGGCGTGTATTCCTGCAACATCGCCAGGGCTTCTACACCATCTTTTGCGGTCACAATATTCATGCCTTCTCGTTCGAAGATACGCGAAGTAATCTTTCGCAGTGTAATCGAATCATCGACAATCATGATCTCAGGTGTCTTTTCAACAACTGCATCAAGGGTCTCATGTTCCTGTTCTACGTGACCACTACTGATTAACGCTTTAACGTTAAGCAATAATGCAACCTGCCCGCTGGATAGAAGTGTACTGTTAACGAACCAGGGATAATTTTTAAACTGATCGCCTATAGGTATAGACTGAATTTTTGAAGTTCCTATCAAGTAGTCAACCTGAACTGCCACCGCACGCTCGCCTATTTGAGCGAGTAAAACCGGTACTTCACCTACTACTCCGGCCCCGGAAGGCGGAACAGAAAGACCGAGCATAGAGCCAAGATAATTTAGCTCATATACTTTTCCTTCATGCTCCAATGTAGGTTTATCGGTTTCATAATTCGGTAGAATAGTATCGGCGCGTACCTTAACAACGCTATCAACGCTGCCATGGGGAAGCGCATAGATTTCACCAGCGACTTCAATCATCAACGCTTCAATAAGTGATTGCATTGCTGGTAAGCGAATGGTGAAGGTACTGCCTTTTCCACGTTCCGAAGCAATGGTAATGGAACCGCCCAGTTGCTGGATCCCATCCCGGACGACATCCATTCCAACACCTCGTCCGGCAATCAACGAAACTTTATCGGCGGTTGAAAATCCTGGCACAAGGATAAGTTGATGCAGCTCCTCTTCACTGATTTCTGCATCGGCTTCCAACAGCCCTCGCTCAATAGCGGAGGCACGAATCAGTTCACCGTCCATGCCGGCTCCATCATCAGAAATAACAATTTCCATGTTGGAGAACTCTTGCACGAAGGAAAGCTGAATCTTTCCCTGTCGTGGTTTAGCTTCATCCCGTAGGTCTGGCGATTCAATACCGTGTGCAACCGCATTTCTTAAAATATGTTCAATGGGTGCCACAATTTTTTCGAGCAGATTACGTTCAATCTCGCCATCAAACCCCACCATTTCAAGCTCTACTTCCTTACCCTCAGCTTGAGCAGCCATCCGTACAACACGCTGAAAGCGAGCTTTCTGCTGTTTCAATGGCACCATCAGTGTTTTCAGCAGGCCATCACGTAGATCCCTGGCGGCAAGGGATACTTTAAGCATCAGGCTATCGCTATCATCAGAGGATTTGTCGAGAATATCTCCAATTTCCGACAGATCACTCACGGTTTCGGCAATAGAACGGGTTATTTGCTGTAGGGTGGAGTATCGATCCATCTCAAGCGGATCAAATGTAGCATCATCATGCTCCAATTTTTCCCCCTGATGACGTGAAATAATCTGGGCTTCAGTCTCTACATTCAGAGTTCCCAGCTGTCGCTGCAAACGACCAATAGTGGTTTTAAGCTCCAACAGATTATATCGATCTTTGCCGTTCTGAATCTCCAGGTGAGTCTGGGTAATACTGATCTCACCGGCATCGTTGACCAGTTTATCCAGTACGCTGGACAGGACCCGGATACGTTGCTCGTCACCGACCTCTCGCTCCGCATATAAAAGCGGAGGTATCTTTTGACGTACCAGTTGTTGTTCTGCAACCGGCTCATCAACTACAGGCTCTGCTTCCAACACAGGCTCGGGCTGGTTTTCAACCAAGGTAGGTTTGTCGGTATCTATTGTATTAAGTAAATCACTCCAGTCCTGACCCAGCACAGCTGCTTTTACCGCATGGGTTAGCAATTTCAGGTCCGGCAGTGGATGATTTTTATTGAGGCTCTCGACACTCTGTTGAATGCCATCAAATGCCACACGAATAAGGTTCAACAGATCTTCGTTGGATGCCTGCTGGCCCGAAATAAGCATCTCGAACAGGGATTCCAGGTAATGACTTAGACCGCCTAGTGAATACAGATTTGCCAGCAGCGCATTACCTTTCAATGTATGCAAATGCCGCAGCTGAGCATTCATTGCGTCACTGGAGGTTGTGTCTACCAGCCAGGCACTGTGAGCGTCTTCAAACTGATGAACAAGCTCTCCCGCTTCCTCTAAAAACAGAGACAATAGTTCAGGGTCGGGGGTTTCAATTTTGTCCAATGAAATGGAGTCAAGAAACGATAGGTCTTCAATCTCTTCTGAGGCGCTCAACGGTTCATCCAACCGATCTTGCTCGATTGCGGCTTCGGCCTCGATACCTTCTTCACTTTCTTGATCAGAAAAGCGATCCAGTTCTAGCTGTAGTTTTTCCGTTATTTCTTCCAGAGCCGGTAATGTCTGCCCGATATACAGGTTATCGAGTATGCCCTCCAAACTATCCATGCCCGCATCGATTACACCAACAATATTGTCGACAGGGTCTGGAGCGGTTTTTAATGACGATTCCATCACAGCGATCAGCTTCGCCATTCCTGGAAATTTCGCAGCTTCAGCATCGCTTCTAAATTGACCAAGCTCGGTCGCGAAACCGTCACTTGCCGATGAACCATCCGGTGCTGTTTTCCAGGCGGAAAAACAGTCATGCAGAGTAGTCATCCGGCCCACGGCAGATGTCATGAATGAACTGGTATCGATGCTGAGTGAATTTTGAGGTTCGGCGCTATCGAAGGCGAATTCTTCCGCAGAAACAGTTCCAGCCAGTGCCTGGTCGGTCCAGTCAATCTCTTCAAACAGAGACTGCCATTCAGGAGCCTCTGTTTCAGGTGTGTTGATGGCGCGAACCGAGTCACGCATCGTTTCTGAATACCTATCAAATAGTTGCAACATATCAACGTCACAAACGATGGCCATTTTGAACAACGACTTACAATAGCGTTCCATTGCGCCGCTAAGCGTAGCCATGGCGTCAGCCCCGGCCAGGTGTGAACAGCCATGCAAGGTATGTACGGCGGTTACAAACTCTTCAGTCACTGTTTGCGGTATTGCTCGTGCATGGCCAATAAAGGTCAATATCGTATCGATATGCAACCCGACCTCCGGAACGAATATGTTGTACAGGCTGTCCTCCATGCCATCCAGTTCTTCGGTGTATTCCACCTCAGTCTGGCTATCAACAACGGATTCTATCTGGGTTGGCGCTGGGGCTGATACTGGCTCAGAGATGGTAATTGAAGCAGGTTCTATCTCGTGCGGGAAACTTACAGCGCGTGCTTCAATAGCCTCGATGATTTCGCTGCTGAGTGGATTACCACTAAACAGGCCTTCAATCATATGAGCCATGGTAGCCACGAACTCATCCAGCAGCACCAATAGACCAGCACTGTGGGTCAACTGCCCCATTACAATCCGGCCAAACAGCGCTTCGCCGGATGCGGAGAAGCCCCCCAGTCTAAATGCACCAACCACATTACCGCTGCCTTTCAACGTATGAAAACTACGACGAACGGTATCTATTGCCTCCTTGTTAGTGGGATCCTGTTTCCACAGTGCATACTGGGCCTGAATAGAGCCGAGCTCTTCATCGGCCTCTTCATGGAATATTTCAAGAATCTCTGGATCTATGTTATCGAGTTCATTTTCCTCTTCGACCAGCTCAAGGGTTGGCAGCTCCGCCAAGTCCATCGCCGGTTCCAGCAGCAAAGATCCAGGCTCATCCAGCACGGCAGAGCCACTTCCGCTGTCGGATGATTCCAGATCAGTATCAGGTGCCATGAGCGAAGCCATAGCGAGACGCGGGCACTCGAGACTTTGTCGTGAACTATCCGGCGCTTTAACACAGTTTTCGAGCGAGGAATCTAACCCGGCAAGTGCCTCGATCAAGACACTCCACTGCTCATCCCCGAACATACAGGTTTTATCGACATTATTGGTGATCACCACACAGATGCTGGTTGCTACCTGTGCAGCTTCATTCAACTCAATGAAGATGAGCAGGTTCATCAACTTATTGGCGCTGTACTGGGCGACACCCAAAGTAAGACCATCCCCGCTACGTTCCATGTAGGCTTCAACATTGGCCTTCACGAGGGATAACTCGTTACGTGCGCCTTTAACGACTTTCTTATTCATATATTGCAACGACCATGTACGCATTTTCGGTAACTGAAAGATTCACCGCTACCCGGGTCCTTCTGTACCATCGATACCCATTTTTAGTAGATCCTTTGGGTATGCTTTGCAGATGCACGCACCAGGATCGCTGTACCAATTTCAGCACAACATTCCTGGAGTGTAGATCCCCCTCGATTCTCACGAAAATCGCCGGATGAAGACTTACTGGGCTATCGGCAAGGTGAATTCTGTTACGGAGTTCCGAAGTTTCACCACGTTATCAACCTGGTATACGATTCCCTTCGCTGTCAAAGTAATACCTTCTGACATCTGCTCGGTAATTTCCTGGATTGAGTGCATCGTCTCACGCAGATCAGTAGCTTGCTCGGACTGGTGTTTTGCTGATTCGACCATGTCCAGAGTCTCCTCGGTAACCCTGCGGGATGCTTTTTGGATATCCTCAAGCGCTCTACCAGCTTGCTCCGCAAGACCGGTTCCGTTCAGCACTTCTGAAATACTTAATTCCATTGAAGCAACCGCTTCGGATGTATCACCCTGAATCGCGTTGACCAGTGTTTCAATCTGTTTTGTAGCTCGGCCAGATCGTTCAGCAAGACGCTGAACTTCATCCGCAACAATCGAGAAACCTCGTCCGGCTTCTCCCGCTGCAGCGGCCTGCATCGAAGCGTTCATAGCCAGAATATTGGTCTGATCGGTAATACTATTAATCAGGCCAACAATACTGCCGATCTCCTGCGAACTCTCGCCCAGTCGTTTGATCTGCTTTGAAGTACCTTGAATCTGCTCACGAAGTACGCCCATACCATCAATACTTTGGTGCGCTGCTCCACCACCTTTTTCCGCAAGTTTAAGAGAGTTTTCGGCAATTTCCGCCAGTACTTCAGCCTTCCCAGCCATAACATGCAGGGTTTCAGCCATACTTTTACTCACGTTATTAGCTCCGACCAAATCTTTGTCCTGCTGCTCAGCTGCCACAACCAGTTCCCGAATCGTCGACTGATTGATATCTGCTGAGCTGGATACTTTCTCAGATGTATCATTAATCGAAATCACCACATCGCGCATACTTTCTACTGAAGTATTAATGGAGTCGGCAATAGCACCGGTAATATCCTCTGTCACTGTAGCTTCAATGGAAAGGTCACCGTTGGCCAGGTTACCCATCTCACCTAGCAATCGTCGAATCGCGGACTGATTTTTGTCATTTTGCTCACTTACCTTTTGCTCCTGTGCCCTTGCATCAGACACGATCAGGAAGCTCAACAGTAGAAAAATAATGGTTGATATCGTAAACAGTACCGAGGTGATACCCGAACCGATCGTCATGCCAGCAAACTGCAGCTGACCTCCATATGTACGATAGTAGGCCATCAACTCCACATCCAGAGCCGCTAAATTTTCAGAAGCCATGGCCAATACTGAGCCACCGCCCGATTCATTTGAGCTATCTGTATCTGCTTCGTCCACCGCTCCCAATGTCGACAATGCCGGCAGTAGCTCAGCAATCATGTTGTGGAGTTCATCCCGGTAGGTTCGAACGTTTTCAAGTTTCTTTGACAACTCAGTTAGGGAAGCCCGAGCAGATCTGTTTTTAACCGCTGTCACCCCAAGCAATTTATTACCTTTGGTTAAAGCGGTCACAACCGTCTGCAGTTCATCGGTATTCTGTGTAAGTTGACTCAGCGCAAATGATGTAGTCAGGCCTCCTTGAAGCACCTCACTCAAATTGGTATTGATCCGCTGAGCGATATACAGAAGATTGGTTGCGTGATAGACCTGTTTACGCGTGCCATTTTCGACCAGCTGATCCACCGTCGTGCCCACGACCTCAGTAAAATCAGGCAGTACATCCTTCATATTTTCGACAATTTCATCCGCTTGTACGATGATTGTCTGACTCTGCAAAATTGAGTTGATATGGCCTTCAAGGAGCTTCCACGCGGCATCTACTTTCTGTAGCGTAGGCTGAATGGCTTCCGGAGAAGCGGGTAAATCCTTCGCCTCTGAACCTTCCTGCAACTCGGTCATCAATACTGACGAGCGATCCCTGGCCTCCTTAAGGGAGACAAATGAGCTTTCATTGCCCGAGACCGATTCCACCGCATATTTGGCAATTTGATGCGCTAGCACCTGCTGCTCAGATGCGTCGGACAGGTATTGGTTAAAGTTGTCCTTGTGGGTATTTTGAGTGACAAATACCAAAACTGTCAGAGCCAGTGAAATGGCCAACGCCACCGTGACATATGTAACTATCCCTGTAGGTAGCCGAAATACCTTGGTCATATCGATTGATCCTCATGTAATTAGATAGCCCGGAGCGTTCTCCGTGCCTATTCTTTAGTTATTCAAAACAAACCGTTAGTTCATCAAAAAACGTTTATTGCTTATTACTGCGGCCATATTGATAACAGGCCAGGATTCACCGTCAATTTCAAACAGGTCATATATATACATATCAAGCAAATTGCCCAGAGGTGTATATTCCTGCTTTTTATTTTCGGGGAAATACCTGAAACCGGTTACTGATGGCACCAGAAAACCGGTATATCTACCGTGGTTTTTTACCACCAGAACTTTCGATTGATAGTCCCTGTTGACGGGCGGGTTACCCACAAAACACTGGAGGTCAGAAATGGGCAAAACTTCACCGTGAAAATTTGCCAACCCCACCATCCATTCAGGCGTATCCGGTACGATGGTTATCGATTCAGGAAGCTCGATAATCTCGGTAATTTCATGTGTAGCAGAAATAACAGGTTGTCCATTTAGCATAAACGCCAAACCACGCCACTCACCGTGATGTTCTGCAGCTACCTGTTCATCGCTCTGGATCTGCCGCGCCAACTCATCCATCCGCAACAAGCTATCCAGCACTGTCGATGAATTAGTGCTCATACTAACTGGCCACTGACTGCAGTAAGTGTTGTACCTTCTCTCGAAACAGATCGACATCCACAGGTTTTGCCATGTAGTCAGAGGCACCCTGACTCAAGCCCCACTCAATGTCAGTATCCTGGTTCTTGGTGGTAACGATCATGATAGGAATGTCCCTGGTCGACTCATTCCTGTGAATCTTGCGAGTAGCCTTAAAACCATTCATTCCAGGCATCACCACATCCATCACGATCAAGTTCGGCATCTCCTCGATTGCCATCGCAATGCCTTCTTCGCCATTACTTGCCTTAATTGCCTCATGTCCGTCTATCTTCAACATTTTTTCCAGAACATGCGCTTCGGTAGGCGAATCATCCACTATCAACACTTTTGCCATATCTATTTCCAAACCCCTGAATGTTTCACTTAAAATATTTTGTTTTTTCTAGCACACTATCAATGGCATTGAGCAATCCATCAGCCTTGAACGGCTTTGCCAGACACAGATCAAACCCGGCCGATTCGACCTGGGCACTTTCTGATTTATCCTGATTTCCTGACAACATAATCACCGGTATACGTTTATATTCCCTATGCTGCTTGATCAGTGTGCAGGTCTCATAACCATCTATTTCGGGCATCATAATATCCATGATGATCAGATCTGGCTGGTATTCGACAATCTTCGATAACGCATCCAGCCCATCAGTTGCTAGCACGACTTCGTAGCCGGCTTTCAATAGTATTTTTTTGGCAGTCACCCGAATCATTTTGCTATCGTCGACAATCAGAGCCGTCACACAAGGGACGCTTTCATCCTTTATGGCATGCATGTTCATCTCCTCTGTACCTCTCATCAACACAGAAATAAAAATTTGTCTGCTGGCTGTTTTTTTGGATTACAGGAACCCGCAGTGCATTCAGGGACTGTATCCAGCCTGATCACTTAAGGCGGTTATTTGATCTCTTTCCATCTTCGGCCTTGTTAACCAGAGAAAAAAGTCAATATAATTTGCTACAGCCATTAATTAGCATACTAGTTTCGTCACTTTAGCCATTGTTAATTCTGTGACATCCATCGCAAATTTCCCTACCTGCAAATAGCCCCACACAGGTTCGTAGTGCAGTAAACATACAAAAAGAATAGACAAGCTTTTGACAAAATCTAGCGCCGCCTACTAAAAAAATTGTCTTTCTTTAGAAATCGGAGGTCTAGCGAAATGATTTATTGCGGATAATAGATGCTCGAATATCGTACTTTAGATGATGCAAAACACCCTTGTCGGGCATTCATTGTCGATAGCGCCATTGAGGCCATAGATACCTACAGTGCTACCGGTGAGCGATAGTTGAAAAGTTATCGTTCCCAGGGAGGTGCGCCATGAAAACAAGCCCACCAGCCAACTGTTTTCAGCGGATGCGGTTAGATCAATAGCGTGTTTGCACGGGAGGAGTGGGGGTGACCAGAATGTGGCCTTATCGTACACAATTGGATCAGGCAAGGCGTTCCGTTCAAAGGGCCTGGAATTCAGGCCCTCTTCCAACTGACGCCAAATACGGCGCCGCTGAGCTTTTTAGGGTGAAGCCGCTAATCTATTTTGCGAACCGCACCCTTATCCGCGCTGGTAGTCATACTTGCGTAGGCTTTTAGCGCGGTAGAAACATATCGCTCTCGGTTGATCGGTTTCCAGGCTTTATCACCTTTCGCTTCCATCGCTTTTCTACGGTCGGCCAATTGCTGATCCGACACGTCAAGGTTGATGGTTCTGTTTGGAATATCGATTTTAATTAGATCACCGGTCTCTACCAAACCAATCGCTCCGCCTTCCGCCGCTTCTGGCGAGGCATGACCGATCGACAATCCTGAAGTACCGCCGGAAAAACGTCCGTCAGTCAGTAGCGCGCAAGCTTTACCGAGACCTTTGGTTTTGATGTAACTGGTGGGGTAAAGCATCTCCTGCATACCGGGGCCACCTTTGGGGCCTTCGTAACGTACGATCACTACGTCGCCGGCGACTACCTCGTCTGCCAAAATCGCTTCTACCGCATCGTCCTGGCTTTCATACACTTTGGCCGGGCCGCTGAATGTCAGGATGCTTTCGTCTACCCCAGCGGTTTTTACGATACAGCCGTTTTCTGCAATGTTGCCAAACAATACCGCTAAGCCACCCTCTTTACTGAAGGCGTTTTCGAAGCTGTGGATACATCCATTTTCACGGTCGTTATCGACGCTGTCGTAACGAGTACTTTGACTGAATGCGGTTTGGGTTGGAATACCTGCGGGGCCAGCACGGAAGAAGTCGATAACCGCTTCATCTTTGGTGCGCATGATGTCCCATTGGTCTAACGCGTCGCCCATGGTTTTACTGTGAACGGTGGGGATGTCTGTGTGCAGCAAGTTACCGCGATCTAATTCGCCCAGCAGAGCCATTACGCCACCTGCACGGTGAACGTCTTCCATGTGGTACTCGCTGGTCGAGGGTGCCACTTTACAGATGTTGGGTACTTTACGGGATAGCCGATCAATATCCGCCATGCTGAAATCGACCTCGCCCTCCTGTGCTGCAGCCAACAGGTGCAATACCGTATTGGTGGAACCGCCCATGGCGATATCCAGCGTCATGGCGTTTTCAAAGGCTTCGAAGGTTGCGATTGAACGGGGCAATGCGCTTTCATCGTCCTGCTCGTAGTAACGTTTGCACAGATCTACTACCAAACGCGCAGCGCTCAAAAACAGTTCACGGCGATCTGAGTGGGTAGCTAATAAGCTGCCGTTACCGGGAAGCGCTAAACCTAAGGCTTCGGCTAAGCAGTTCATTGAGTTGGCGGTAAACATTCCTGAACATGAACCGCAGGTTGGGCAGGCGGAACGTTCGATCTTTTCGATATCTTCATCGCTAACCGATGGATCAGGTGCAGCGATCATCGCGTCGATCAGATCAAGCTTAACGACTTTGTCCGCTAGCTTGGTTTTGCCCGCTTCCATTGGCCCGCCGGAAACAAATACCACAGGGATGTTAAGCCGCAATGCCGCCATCAACATGCCCGGTGTGATTTTATCGCAGTTGGAGATACACACCATTGCGTCGGCACAGTGAGCGTTGACCATGTATTCAACGGAATCGGCGATCAGCTCACGGGATGGCAAGCTGTACAGCATGCCGCTGTGACCCATGGCGATACCGTCATCAATCGCGATAGTATTGAATTCTTTTGCGATTCCACCGTGTTTTTCAATTTCGCCGGCAACAAGTTGGCCCATATCTTTTAGATGAACGTGACCCGGTACAAACTGGGTGAACGAGTTTACGACTGCGATAATCGGCTTACCGAAATCATTATCCTTTACGCCGGTGGCGCGCCAAAGTGCGCGGGCACCCGCCATGTTACGACCGTGGGTTGATGTGCGTGAACGATAATGAGGCATGTTGTCTTCCTGAATTCTTCTAATAGGTTTGCGTAATTACGAAATATTTTTAAACGGTTTGACCCGTTCCTAGCTGATCTTCTTTATAAAAACGTGTGAGCTTCGCTGGTAGTTATAGGACGACTGCTTTTGTTCCGGCAGGTCATCCAGACTTGCGGCCTCAAAGCCCTTCTCCTTAAACCAGTGGGCGGTACGGGTTGTGAGTACAAGTAGTTTCTCAATACCCTGTACGCTGGCCTGCTTTTCCAAATGGCTAAGCAGTAGTTCGCCGCGCTGACCTTTACGGTATTCCGGGTGCACCACTACACAGGCGACCTCTGCGATTGGCTGACCTTCAAACGGATACAGCGCAGCACAGGCGGTAATCATGCCGTCGCGCTCGATCAGGGTGAATCTGTCCAACTCGGTTTCGAGCAGCTCACGGGAACGGCGCACCAGTGTGCCATCCTCTTCCAACGGGCGAATAAGTTCTAATATGCCGCCAATATCTTCGATCGTCGCGGAACGTACCTGATCGTAGTCACCTTGGTTAATCAACGTGCCTGCGCCGTCGCGGGTAAATAGCTCTTGAAGTAATGCGCCATCTTCCTGATAACTGATCAGATGGCCGCGGCGTACTCCTGCGTTACAGGCTGCTAAACAGGCCTTCAATAACGACTGATTGGAATCCTTTACTTCATCCACACGATGCTGGGTGGTGAGTTCGCGAACCAATGAGCCTTCTGCGTCGAGCAGGCCTTTGCCTTTGCCCAGCGCGATGATTTTTTCAGCTTTCAGCTTCGTCGCAACGGTAGTCGCAAGCTCCTCCATCAGCAGGTTAAATACCTCCCCCGAAGGCGAATAACCCAGCGGCGAAAGCAGCACAATATCCCCAACGTCGAGCTGACGCTGAATGGTATCGATATCCACCCTGCGGATCTCACCGGTATGGCAAAAATCCACACCATCGTGAATTCCAATTGGCTTGGCCACTACAAAGTTACCGTTGGATACACGAATACGCGCACCGTGCATTGGCGAGTTGGCTAGCCCCATCGACAGCTCGGCTTCAATCGCAATACGCAGCTGACCCGCAGCACTGATCACACTTGGCAATGCTGCATCAGTGGTGACACGCACGTTGCCATGGAAAACCGGCTCTACCCCACGCACCCTAAGCTCCACATCAATCTGCGGCCGCATACCATGCACCAGCACCAGGCGTACGCCAAGGCTATTGAGCAGAGCAATATCATGAATGATATTTGAAAAATTCGGGTTCGCAACGCCATCACCCGGGATCATCAACACAAAGGTTTTTCCTCGGTGCGAATGAATATAGGGCGATGACTGCCTGAACCAGCTTATAAATTGATCAGCGGTGGCCACGGGTCTTTCCTACAGGTTGGTTGGTTTTGGTTAAAAGGGGACTGAGTTTAATTGATTTTCGCGATTATACGTTGCAGCGCAGCAGGGTACTATTTTTTGGAGCTAGAAATGGCGATTAGTCATTGCTATGCAAATTACTATTGAGACCGCCCCAGTTAGAAGAACTCGATGGAATCACCTCGACAGCACCGGATTGACTATCACGCCGGTACAAAAGACCGGACTGACCCGAAAGCGTACGCGCGGAAACAACATATCCGTCAGGGGTTTTCACCTTAGTACCCGCCGTCACGTATAACCCAGCCTCAACAATACAATCATCACCAAGGGAAATTCCGATACCGGCATTGGCACCCAACAGGCTCCGCTCGCCAATCGAGTTAACCTGTTTCCCACCCCCGGAAAGAGTACCCATAATTGAAGATCCAGCACCGACATCTGAGTTTTTACCCACCACCACACCTGGAGTCACACGCCCTTCGATCATACATTCACCCAGTGTACCGGCGTTAAAGTTCACAAACCCCTCATGCATTACCGTCGTTCCCGGGGACAGATGGGCACCCAGCCGCACTCGATCCGCATCGCCAATCCGAACACCTTGCGGGATCACATAATCGGTCATGCGTGGAAACTTGTCGATGGAGGGTATACCCAGGTGATGTGGCTCATTTGCGATCAGTTCACGCAGGTCGTCAACTCTTCCAGGAAATACCGGGCCGGCGGTAGTCCATGCCACATTGGGGAGAAGATCAAAAATGCCTTCTAGATTGATCTCATTTGGCAGCACTTCACAACCCGACAACAGGTGAAGCCGTAGATACGCCTCTTCGGTGGTAGTTGCTACCGAGGAATAGGTTTCTATTTCAACCTCAATAAATTCACCTTTAATGACTCCGACTTTTTCTGCCAGGCAGCTTCTACCTTTACGTTTATTTCCCTTTGGAAACCAGGCATCAATAGTATTACCCGTTTCGGTATCAATATATCGATGACCAATTCGCTTCATAGATTTCTCCGTAATGTGAAAAATGAGTGTTTATAGAGTATAAAATTAGCTGCGAATACCCACCCGAAGGGTAATCGACCAGTTGACGATTCGGCTTTCATTGGCATCACCCCAGGCTTCGACAAACCGATCTTTGACCAATTCAACCGGATCAGCTTGGTTACGCTCTTTGTAACGCTGAACCGCTGACCAGGTGCTGAAGTAGTTAATAAAATGTTCCAACGACCAGCTAGCGGACATCTTAAATTCTGGCGTTTCAATTTCGTCGAATGGGAACTCTAGGGTTCCGTATCCCTGGTCGATGCGTTCTCGTCCCGGCGGCCAATAGTCGCCGACGATATCGGAATAGAAGTGATCGGTGATTTTATCGATCTCCGGCGAAAGCCGCAGGATGTCGTAACTCCAAACTGCGACGATGCCCTGTGGTTTTAATAACCGCTCACACTCCGCAAAAAACGTGGGCAAATCAAACCAGTGCAAAGCCTGCGCCACGGTAATCAGATCGAAACTATCACTATCGAGACCGCTGGTTTCCGCAACCCCCTGTTGATATTGAACCTTTGGGTGGCGAGTCGCGTGGGCGATTTGGGTTTCGCTGCCATCGGTGGCGATGATTTTATCGAAATATTCTGCCAGCCCAAGTGCGGCTTGCCCGTTACCAGTAGCACAATCCCACGCTTGACCACGAGCCGGAGCTTGTTTAGCCAACCATTCAAACATCTGCACCGGGTAAGTCGGACGATAGCGGCTGTAGGCTTCTGCCTGGGTGGAGAAATGGTTTTTAAATTTCTGTGACATGTTTTTTCTCTTTAGTTTTCTGCAACTCCCGCCGCTAAAAACGTCGCCGACAATTGACTCAAACTAACACTCTTAATCTCAGCTCGCCTCGCCAGTTTACGATGTAAACTTTTCGGAATGCATTGAACAAATAGCCCACTGTATGTTTTTGGCTTTGGTAATAATCCCTTGTCTTCAAGTTCCGCCGCAGACCATGCTTCAAATGCGTCTAGCGCGGGTTGAAGTGCCTCTTCCAGCGTTTCGCCATCCGTAATGCATCCAGGTAAAGCAGGAAACGTCACCATATAACCCCCACCTTCGGCATTCGGGATCGGCTCTATCAAGCTGGTTTTCGCCCACCGCCAAAGTCTGGCGCAATAAATCCAACCGGGTTTCTTCCTGCTCAAATGGTCGAAGCCCCGCCCGAACCGCATCACTCGCGGAGCTATAACGACCTGCTTTTACTCGACCATCAACAAAATTTTCGAAGTGATCGCCAAGTGATACACTGGTATTTTTAGCCATGATTCGCCCCCTCTAAAAATTATCCCACAGACCAACGTTACCGAATATTGGTACTTTTACAAAGGGAAAATCATCTAACCCCTGCGTCTACCTCATCATTGGCTGGGGCTCGCTGGTAACTGTGAACGCTGGAATTGGTTGTATTGAATAAGCCTTTTGATCACCTGTTCGATACGATTGAAACGAAGGAGACTGATTCAGGGGCTGCTCTTTTCTCCAGAGATAAAGCCCGGCCTGCAAGTTCCATC
Organism: Pseudomonadales bacterium; assembly: GCA_019090315.1. GTDB lineage: Bacteria > Pseudomonadota > Gammaproteobacteria > Pseudomonadales > JAHRWD01 > JAHRWD01. The sequence continues at coordinate 1,006 of JAHRWD010000041.1, read as the reverse complement.
ACGAAGCATGATGCAGATGAAGTCATCGAGCGGGTAATCCGAGGATGGAGTGGTCTCGACCGGAGACCGGCGTTTGTTGTTGATACGTTTGACGCGCTGCCTGACGAGATAAAGGGTCACGCCGATGATCAGGGCGCTGAGAACGAAATAAAAGGCGTATTCCATAAGGGCAAGACCTACCTTGTTCTGGATATGCTTGAAGATTCGGCAGATGTTGAGCGCACGACCTTCCATGAAACCTATGGGCATTATGGCATTAGGAAGCTGTTTGGCAAGGATCTGTATGCGCGACTGGGTGAGATGTATGTAGCGCTGGGCGGTGATAGAGGTATTCGGCTATTGCTGAAAAGCACGGCATTGATCTCGAGGTTCATCCCCGCGGGTGTGGGGAACAGGTAAAGATTGCCGGTAACGTCGATGCGCGAGACGGTTCATCCCCACGGTCGTGGGGAACAGTTTTTGCTCGCGGGTAAAGACTGTCTTATTTTCGGTTCATCCCCACGGTCGTGGGGAACAGATTCCACCTGTCTATGGCTAAGTGGTCGGTCGCGGTTCATCCCCACGGTCGTGGGGAACAGCAGCATCGCGGTCAACGGATTAACCGGCACGGCGGTTCATCCCCACGGTCGTGGGGAACAGCATCCTCAAAATAGCATAGTAGGTTTCACCCACGGTTCATCCCCACGGTCGTGGGGAACAGGCGCCACGCTTCGAGCAGGCCGGGCGCACTGACGGTTCATCCCCACGGTCGTGGGGAACAGTGCACTTGCGTATCGCCGAACCCGCCGAAGAACGGTTCATCCCCACGGTCGTGGGGAACAGATTGGAGATGTTGACGTGAAAGGCGATAAAAGCGGTTCATCCCCACGGTCGTGGGGAACAGTTACAATCTAAGGTATCGTATAAGACACCATCCGGTTCATCCCCACGGTCGTGGGGAACAGCAAAGTTATCCCTAAATTAACATTTATTTTTGCGGTTCATCCCCACGGTCGTGGGGAACAGG
>JAHRWD010000040.1 GCA_019090315.1 Pseudomonadales bacterium | reverse complement strand
TGCTGGAACGTTTCTGAACGAGTGTCTAACTTGGATTCTAATAGGGACATCTATTTCTCCATCCGTGAGCACATTTATTATGGGTAATGCTGGAGAATACCAAAATCATCTGCTGTTGTGGTGAAATTTGTAGAGATAAATGAGAGATAGTTTTGGTGCAGGTGGGTGTTTTTGGGTTTCTACGGAGCGGTGAGATCAAATAGTAAACTTGAGTGTATAGAGTGGTTTACGAGACTGGCTGGATTTGCCTGGTGAAGCGAGTGGTATTAATCGTTAATGCATAGATATTGCAAAAGTGTGGAGCACGCTAATAACTCTAGTAATGTGGTTTAAGAAGTTTGATGAGAGGTGTAGTTTACAAACTACGGGGATGGGGTGCTCGTATTAACTGAATGATTTCGAGGATGCTATGGAGTCCCGTAGCATCCTCGAAATCAGTTACTACGGTTACTCTGGTTTGGTTATCTGAGTATTGATTTCAGCTACCACACGACGGTTTAACTTGCGGCCAGCAGCAGTGCTGTTATCGGCAACAGGACTTTTGATACCGTATCCAACTGCGCTAACCCGATCCGCGCTAATGTTGTGATCCTTAACAAGGCTGTTGGCTATTGCCTGCGCTCTACGTTCAGACAAACGAAGGTTTCTGGAAGCTGACCCGGATGAATCCGTATAGCCTTTTATAACGACGCGCGTATCCGGGTACTCAACCATGAACTTCGCAACCTTTTCGACCTGATCAAAAAACTCAGGTTTGATATCAGCTTTGCTGCTATCAAAGTTTATATTGAGTTTAATGGAGACATCCTCGGTTAGCATTTTTCTGCAACCTTTGTCATCAACAGTTGCACCCTTTGGTGTATCAGGGCATTGATCCAGGTGATCCGCAACACCATCACCGTCGCTGTCAAGCGCACAACCTTTTGCGTCTACTTTGACACCAGCGGGTGTGTCAGGGCATTGGTCTTTGTAGTCAACAACGCCATCTTTATCGGTATCAAGCGCACAACCCGTATCGTCAACAGGAGTGCCCATCGGCGTATTCGGACAGTTGTCCTGAGCGTCTGAAACACCGTCGTGATCCATATCGGCGGACTTCTTGTTACCACCGAACATCAGGTTGAAACCAACTGTTGCCATATAGTCCAGTTGGCTGTCATCGATCTCATAGATGCCACGAACATCGGCACGAAGCGAAATAAGATCAGACAGGATATATTCAATACCGCCGCCCAGGTTTGCGGTTGTGCCATCCGGCGTAGCAGATGGCGCTGTACTTACTTCGTGCTGAATATGCCCGATACCAGCGAGCACGATTGGTTGCCAGTTGCTGTCGGAGGTGAAGCGGTAAACGGAATTTAATTCCAGTAGTTGCGTTTCAGTATCAGCTTTGGCTGCCGTTTCTGTGTTGATTTGATCATAGGAAAATTCGACGGCCCAATTGCTTTCAAACTGGTAACCAATGCCTAACCCCAGTCCATAATCGTCTTCAGGATTCAGATTGAACCAGTCGTCATAAATATAATAACTTGCATGTGGATACAGGTAGACCCCTGCCTGTTGTATAGATTCCGCGTGCACGGAGGTGCAGGCAATAATAGTCAGCACTGATGCGAGTAATTTCCGTTTCATTGAGTATCCCCTTCGTGAATTGAACAATGTTACGCCGAATACTGGTCGGTTTTTATTTTGATCCGCGCGTGGTGGAACGTTATACATGGAGATCGTTGATTCTTCAATATTGGAATGGTTTTTGGCGATAAAAAAGAAAACAAAGAGGTGGCAAAAAAATGAATTCCATATCGGTTCCGTTTGAGTGACGAGTAATTGTATATCTTGTTATCAATCGGATTTGTCGGTATAAATTCTGTCCTGCATCAGCAGAGACCGGAAAAAATAATACCTTTAAAAAGGAGTGAGCAATGGATCAGCAGTCACGACGTCTTTATTGGCGGAAAAACCTTCAATATCTGGCCATTTTGTTAACGTTCTGGTTTGTAGTGTCATTTGGCTGCGGAATTTTATTTGTCGATTACCTTGATCAGTTCCGGTTTGGTGGATTTGGCCTGGGGTTCTGGTTTGCCCAGCAGGGAGCAATCTATTTCTTTGTGCTGCAAATTATTATTTACGTTTTCCTGATGAATCGTCTTGATCGCAAGTTTGGCGTAGATGAAAAAGGGGACGCGCAATGAATGTTACTGCCTGGACCTTCGTACTGGTTGGATTGTCTTTTGCACTTTATATCGGGGTAGCGATCTGGTCTCGGGCCGGGACTACCGGTGAATTTTATGTGGCGGGTGGAAATATTCCACCGGCAGTGAATGGGTTGGCTACCGCAGCGGACTGGATGAGCGCCGCATCATTTATCTCTATGGCGGGGCTTATTTCCTACATGGGGCGTGATGGCACTGTCTACCTGATGGGCTGGACCGGTGGATACGTGCTGCTTGCGCTTTTGCTGGCACCATATCTGCGCAAGTTCGGCAAATATACCGTGCCTGATTTTGTGGGTGATCGTTATTACTCCAATGTGGCTCGAGTAGTTGCGGTAATCTGCGCGATTTTTATCTCCTTTACCTATGTTGCGGGACAGATGCGTGGTGTCGGTATTGTGTTCTCGCGTTTTCTTGATGTGGATATCAACACCGGTGTGATTATCGGTATGGGTATCGTGTTTTTCTATGCGGTGCTGGGTGGTATGAAAGGCATCACCTATACCCAGGTGGCGCAGTACTGTGTGCTGATTTTTGCCTATATGGTGCCGGCGTTTTTTATCTCGTTCATGATGACGGATATGCCTATACCGCAGCTCGGTTTTGGCAGTGAGCTGGCGGATGGCTCGGGCATGACGCTGCTTGAAAAGCTGGATAACCTGTCGACCGAATTAGGTTTTGATCCCTATACCGATGGGCGTAAAAGTACGTTAGATGTGTTTTTTATTACCGCCGCTCTAATGGTAGGAACCGCGGGCTTGCCACATGTGCTGGTTCGTTTTTATACCGTTCCCAGGGTTAAGGATGCACGTTCATCGGCTGGATGGGCGCTGTTATTTATTGCACTGCTGTACACCACTGCACCTGCGATCTCCGCATTCGCACGAACTAATATATTAACAACGGTTGCTGATATGCCCTACGCCGAAGCGCCCGCCTGGTTTACCAATTGGGAAGATATCGGACTGATCACATTTGACGACAAAAATGGCGATGGCATTGTGCAGTATCGTGGGCCCCATGCAACCGATACCGAAAATGAGCTGGATATCGATAAAGATATTATCGTGATGGCGAACCCGGAGATCGCCAAACTTCCCGCCTGGGTGGTGGGTCTTGTTGCTGCGGGTGCATTGGCAGCTGCATTGTCTACCGCAGCGGGGTTACTGTTGGTGATCTCTAGTTCAGTCGCCCATGACCTGCTTAAAAAGACCTTTAAACCGGAGATAACCGAGCATCAAGAGTTGCTTACTGCAAGGATCGCTGCGGGGGTGGCGGTTGTGATTGCCGGTTATTTCGGGATCAATCCGCCCGGGTTTGTGGCCCAGGTCGTTGCTTTTGCATTTGGCCTGGCAGCGGCGTCATTCTTCCCGGTGATGGTTTTGGGTATATTCTGGAAGCGAATGAATAAGTACGGCGCAATATGCGGGATGATTACCGGGATTAGTTTTACCGCCGCGTACATTATCTTTTTCAAGTTTGTCTCGCCGGAACTAAACAGTGCAGAACACTGGTTTATGGGTATCTCACCCGAAGGTATCGGTACCCTTGGCATGCTGATCAATATTGTTGTTTCCGTGGTGGTATCGCTGACTACACCGGAGCCACCGGAGGAGATTCAGCAATTTGTTGAAAATATTCGCGTGCCGGCAGATGCGGGTGAAGCACACGAGCTATCGGCTTAACGCTTTTTTCATGACCAGATCAGTACACAAGGCTGGCCTGGAAACCATTAAAATATATAAGAGCTATTTGCATGAGTTTTCCTTTCAGAATTACAGTACTGCTGCTGGTTGCAGGGGTAATAAGCGCGTGCGCATCAAGCCCCACCGGTCGCTCCCAATTTATGTTGATCTCACCGGAATCCGCGATCGTTTCCTCACAGCAGGCCTATTTGGCCACTGTAGATGAACTGAGTGAGCAACATAAATTGGTAGAAGATCCTGCTGTGGTTGAACGCGTAAGAACAATTACCGGCCGCCTGATTACGGTTGCGATCGAAGAGTTTCCTGATGCCAAAGACTGGCAATGGAGTGTTGCCATTATCAATGATCCGGATACGCTCAATGCCTGGTGCATGGCGGGCGGACGCATGGCAATTTACACCGGGATTATTACGCGGCTGAATCTTACGGATGATGAAATCGCGCAAATTATGGGGCATGAGATCTCCCACGCACTGGCAAATCACACCGCAGAAAGAATGTCCCGGGCTATGGCCATTAACCTTGGGGTAGCGGTGGTTGGCGTGGCTGCTGACCGACATGTGCTGGCCCTTACTGGAGCCGCTTTAGCAGCGAAGCTAGCATTGGAGCTGCCCAATAGTCGTGCTGCGGAACATGAGGCGGATCGTATTGGCATCGAGCTGGCGTCCCGAGCGGGCTACCGGCCTGAAGCAGCCGCCAGCTTATGGAAAAAAATGAAGCAGTCCAGTGGGGGATCCCCGCCTGAATTTCTAAGTACCCACCCATCCCCGGGTAACCGCGCCAACTACTTATCTGGCCTTGTACCTGAAATGACAAAGCTCAATCCGGAGATGGAAAAAGCTGCGGTGTACCCTGTTATCATTGCGCAATAGTTGCTTGATAACTGAGCAGTAAAATCTCTGCTTATGGAAGCTAAAGGCAGTTTGCCGGTTTAGGCAGTCCTGCAATTTTGCTGGCCACTTTAGCCGGGCTTTCGGGGAACAAAGCCATCAGGTAGATACTACGCCCCTTCTCTTTTCCCAGTTGCAATCCAACGGTTTTCACCAGCACACGCATGGCTGGTGACACTTCATATTGCTGATAAAAATCTCTCAACAGGGAGATGATCTCCCAGTGTTGCTCAGTCAGTATGATCTGTTCCTGTTGGGCAATTGCGGTTGCGACGGTATTGGACCAGTCTCCCAGGTTTTTCAGATAACCCTCTTTATCGGTAGGAATGGTTTGACCATCGACCATCAGCATAATCAGTACCAGGAAACGACCTTGTCGAACTGGGTGCAGAGCTCGACAAAACCGGCGTAATCGACCGCTTCAATACCCTCAGCAACCGCGTCAGCAATACCTCTTGCCTGAAGGTCGGGGCTCAATACGTAAATTTTATGTCTGGTTAATGCAGTGGAGATTAGCTCGGTAAGTTCAGTATTCGCGAGTGCGCAGTAGACTCCATCTTCTATCAGGATAACGCCACTATCAATGGTTGCGATATCCAGGCAGGACTGCAGGCAGTCCGAGCCAAACGGGGAGCGATTTACGGTGTGAAGAATCATCGTTAGAAGCTCAATACCTGATCCTGCTCCTCGAGCAGGGCACCAAGCTCGGAGGACTGAATTATTTTTGCGGGGATCAGCAACTGATCTAACGTCAAGCCGCGTTTTTCCATCGATCGCTGTTCAACATAGACCGACTCCACGCCATATAGTGCTAGCGCACCGAAGGTTTTGGAAAAATTCTTCATTTCGATATTCGATGGATCCTGCTGTTTTTTGAGTTGAAACACGCCATCTTCCAGAAAAACCAGGGTGATCTCCTGACCAAAAGCGGAAGCCATCAATACCGCATCCAGTGCTTCCCGGGGCAGGGATGAACCATAGGGCGCACGCCTGTTTAAAAACAGTATTTTTTTGGGATCGGGCTGTTGCTCAGTCACTGCGCTAGTTCCCAAAGGTGATCATGCGGTCAGAAACCATTGTTGCTTCAATCAGCTGGCCAAGTCCCGACAGGGTAAAACCCTGCTCAAGATTGTGTGAAGGTTTCTCCCAACGATCCGATTCTGTAGCATCTAGCATTCCGCGCCGTAGACCAGCGGCTACACAGATAACAAGATCAAGACCATGCTGCTCCGCTAGTTGGCTCCATGATGCAGGGATATTACGCTCATCCTGCGGAGGAGTGGCCAATGTCGAACCGTTGTAGACACCATCGTGGTAGAAAAACACCCTATGAAGGCTGTGGCCCTGTTCCAGCAATGCGCAGGCAAACTGATAGGCAGTATCCGATGATTGGCTGGAAAAAGGAGCGCCATAAATGGCGAGGGAGAAGATCATCTGGTGCTCAGCATAGAATCGTATGCTCAGGAGTCTATATTAAAAAAGGCCCCCAGTTTAACGGGAGCCTTCTGATAGTAATGCTGTCAACAAAGGCTAGTCGTTGCCACCCATTATGCCAAGGATCTGTAACAGGCTCAGGAACAGGTTGTAGATTGAAACGTACAGGGTAATAGTGGCCATGATGTAGTTTTGCTCGCCACCGTTAATGATCTGCCCGGTTTGCATCAATATCACTGCAGAGGAAAACAGTACAAAACCGGCAGAAATGGCCAGGCTGAGTCCCGAAACGTTCCAGAATATACTGACGACAATGGCGCCAAGCAATACAAAGAAACCGGCGGTAATAAACCCTGCCAGGAAACTGAAATCCTTGCGGCTAACCAGCGCGTAGCCCGATAGACCCAAAAACACTACCGCAGTCATGCCTAGAGCGGTCATTACCAACTCTGAACCATTCGACATGGAGAGGTAAAAACCAACGATTGGCCCCAGCGTATAACCCATAAAACCAGTCAGAGCGAAGGTGCTAACGATTCCCCAAACGCTGTTGCTGAGTTTGGATGTCAGGAAAAACAATCCATAAAAGCCGATCAACAGGGGTATGAAACCCATAGGTTGTGCGTGGGTAGCCACAGCAACCCAGGCGGTGACGGTGCTGAAAACCAGTGTCATAGATAGCAGCATATAGGTGTTGCGAAGCACCTTATTGGTGGCCAGTACAGATTCCTGTCGGCCCTCGATGATATATTCGTTGTCAGCCATAATTATGGATCTCCTAAATACGGATCTAAGTAGCAATTGAGGTGAAGATGATACCTTCGGTTAGTGATAAAGCAAGCGTTATACCATTGACTATTTTTAGCTTTTCGGTAAGATTCGCGTTCTTCGGAGGGGTGGCAGAGCGGCTGAATGCACCGGTCTTGAAAACCGGCATAGGTTTGTAGCCTATCCAGGG